>NZ_JBFAIC010000024.1:0-137732 GCF_040654515.1 Dactylosporangium sp. NPDC050688 | reverse complement strand
ACAACCAAGGACACCACCAAGTAGAACTACACCCGAGGCCCACCACCTGGGGAATTACCTGAGCGCAGCCCCGGGGAATTTCGTGAGCGACGACAACAGGCGTTCGCGGTGGCGGAGCAGGTCGCCGAGGTAGCGTTCCAGGTCGGGCAGGTATGAGATGTCGGTGCTGAAGTGTCCTTCCGTGTCAAGTCTGGCCGTGTTGCCTCGATCTTGTGTTCGATGAGGTCGGGGCGCGGTCGGTGAGGACTCGTCTCCAGGGAAAGGGCTGCGCCCCCGTACACATGAGGGGCGCCTGATCTTGTTTCAGGCAACAGCGGCCAGACACCCGGGTCCGCAGGTATGGCGGGCCGCGGCCCCATGGCTCGGATGCCGCGACGCCCGCGCCGTCGCGTGCGTTTGGTTAGCCACATCGGCTTCAAGTGCGCTGGTCCATGGCCAGCGGGGGCTGCGGCCGGGCGAGGACCTGGCCTTCACAGGCTGCACGATGCCGACGTCCGGGCTCGCAGCACCGATCCTCGGTAGTCGGACAGCGTGGAGGCGCGCGACTCGCGGCACGAGCGGATGTCTGGAGTCACCGGCCACGAGTTGACGAACCACACGGGTAGGTGGTTGGGGAGGTCGTGCTGGTCTTTGCACCGGCCCCGTCCAAAATGGGCTCGCGGTCTGTCGGAAGCGATGCGGCCCGATCGTGGAGTATTCGAGAGCTCGGCACTGGGCGAGGCATAGGAGGATCATGACCATGACGGTTACCTTGGGAGGCGGCACTAGGCCGCTGCGGTTCGGGGTCGTTGCTCCGATCACCAGCGATGTGGCGACCTGGCGGGACCAGTTGCGTCGTCTGGCTGACAGTGGCTACTCGACGATCTTGATGCCCGACGTGCCGCAATGGCAGCCGGCGCCAGGTCCGGCGCTGGCGGTCGCGGCAACGATTACCGGCCTGCGAGTGGGTACCTGGGTGTACGCCTCTCCGGTGCGGCCAGCGTGGAGCACCGCGTGGGAGGCGCACTCGCTGTCTGTGCTCACGAACGGTCGTTTTGAGATGGGCATCGGTACTGGCCGGCCCGGGATCGCCGACCAGCTCCGCGATCTGGGCCTGCCCGTCGTTCCGGCGAGCCAACGCTCGGATCAAGTACGTGACGTCGTCACGGCCCTGCGGGAACTTGATGGCGCAGACCGGCACACCCCGGTTGCGATGGCAGTGGCCGGCCCCAAGGCGCAAGCGCTGGCCGCTGAGCTCGCCGACACGGTGACCTTCGTGATGCCGCAGATCGAGTCGCGGGCAGAGTCGACGCAACGGGTACGACAATTCGACAACCGTCGCGATGTCGAACTGGCGTTGCACGTGCCTGTGATCGGCGACTCGGTCGCTCCGTTTATGGCCGGGCCCGACCTAGACACCGCCGCCGTCCAGGCCGCAGACTCACTGGCCTTTCTCTCCAGCGACCCCACGGCTGCCGCCGAGGAGATCCAACGGCGACGGGAGGAGATCGGTTTCTCGTATTTCGTGTTCGGAGCGGATGTCGCCGGCGCTCTCGCCCCCGTCGTCGCCGAGCTGGCCGGACGGTAGTCATCCGCTCATCGGCATGTCCGGATGGCACAGCAACGTGTGGCGGCTTCCGCCGTGCACGCTACCGGTCGGGCTGAGCTCTACTGGGTCGGGTAAATGCTGGTCAGCGAGGTCGCCGTTGCAGGGGCCGGACGGTGGCACCGGGTCGGCTCTGCTCCCGTAGTTGGGCGTTTTCCACTTCCAGGACGTGGACGACGCGGGCGAACGTGGCCAGCCGCTGCTTGAGCTTGTTGTGCTCGCCGCGCAGATCGGTGAGCTTGTGCCGGAGCTGGTCGTTGTCGACTTGCAGGCTGTCGGCGATCTTCGGGCGGTGGTCCTGGGATCTGACCAGGGCGTAGAACAGGTCTTTGAGTCCGGTGTGCTTGTGGGTGAGCTTGTTGCGTCGCAGGCCGGCCTCGTGGGCGAGGGATTTGATGGTGAGCTGGCCGTCGGAGTGCAGCGGGACGCCGACGAGTAGCCGGACCATGGCCTGGGTGATCGCCTGGATTTCGGCGGCGTCCTCACTCCGGCCCGGATCGGCGGCCCAGGTCGCGCCGGTCAGCGCAGCGCCGACGGCTGTGGCGATGTCGGCCGCCTGGGGGCGTTGTTCCTGCTGGGCTTCGGTCACTGGTGGCTTCCCAGGTCGGTGTCGGGGTGGATGCGGGTGGCTTCGTGACGGACGATGATCTGCTCCAATGCGCTGTGGCGCTGCAGTAGACGTTGTCGGATCGGGTGGGGAGCCAGGTCGTCGGTGAGCTCCGCCCCGATCTGGTCGATCTCGGCCTGGACGCGTCCGATGTGGGTGTCGGTGCGGGAGATGTTCGCGCAGGCCGGGTGGCACCGGTCGAGGCTTGGGGTGCGCTGGGTCGCGCTGGCGGTCTTGCCACGGTTCGGGTTGCAGAGCGCTTTGAGCGGGTCGTGGTTGCAGGTCAGCATGGCCTGGGGGTGGTCGAAGACCTGCAGGCGAGGGTTGTCCAGCAGGGCCTTGTGCTGGCGGGTGGAGACGAACCCTCCGGGGTAGGCGGCCTGGAACTGCGCTGCGGCGGCGATGTAGCGGGCTGCGGCCGGGCCGCTGACGCCTTCACCGGTGTTGAGCCGTTCGGCTGCCTCGCTCAGCGCGTCGGCGGTGGCCAGGGCCTGTTCGAGGTCCAGGATCTGCAGCATGTCTACTGTGGAGCGTCCGCCGTAGGACTCGGCGAGGGATGCGCGCAGGTGCCCGTACTGGATGCCCAGCGCGATGCGCCCGCCGGGCTGGCGATTGATGAACCAGGCTACGGTACGTCGCAGGCGGCGCATGGTGACCGCCCCTGCGGGGTCGTCGGGGATCGTTTCGTGCAGGCGTCCGTGCACGTCTGCGAGATTGTTCGCCCACCCGGTGAACCGGGCGATCCGCGCGTTGGCCATGTTCGGGGTCAACACGTCGCCGAGGTAGGTGCGAGGCTTCGGGGCCTTGGACAACGCGCGCGGGAACAGCTGCTGCCCGTCGGTCAACTCCTCCAGGATCGTGATGGCGCGGTGGACCAGCTCGATCACAGTCCATGACTGCGGCCGTATCTCACCCTCGGGAATGGTGTTGCCGGCCTCGTCGGTGACGCCTTTGAAATGTCGCCCGGTGACCACATGGCGCACCGTGCCGTCCTGTTGTGGCTCGGCCCTGCCGCAGCCGCGTTGCAGGTGCAGGACCTCTTTCGGGCGCATGCCGGATAGGTAGCTCACCGTGAGCAGCGCGGCAGCCGACAGGTGCAGCGCCAGGTCGGTGGCGTCGGCGAAGTCGATCGCCTGCGTCCAGGCACGGCCGTCCAGCCGGGCGGTGACCGGTACCGGCAGCGGCGCCCCGGTCCCCAGCCGCAGACCGTCCCACTCCTGCGGGCGGTCCCGCAGCAGGCTGGCGACCTGTGCGACGGAGACGCCCGCCACGGCGGCGATGACGGCATTGTGGACCAACGGCCGTTCAGCGGCAGGCTCGCCGTACGGTCCGGCCATCGCCCGGTGTGCTTGGGCGAGGGCCCCGGCTTGGGCGCCGGCGAAGACCGGTAGCGGTTGGCCGGTCTCGCGCAGGTGCCGCAGGTAGGTGCGGATCTGCTCGCGTCCTCCGGGAATGGCTGTGGGGGCGATGCGGGCGTGCAGTCGGCACGTCTCGCGCCAGGCGGCGAGGATGTCCGGGGCGAAGTCGGTGACCGTGCGCAGCGCCCAGATCAGCAGTGGTGACATCACCGCGGGGTGGACCGGAACCGTGGTGTTCTCTGCTCCCGGACCGCGTGCCTCACCGAGGAAGTCGCCCGGTTCAGCGCCCGGTTCGTCCCACGGCGGCATGGCGATGCGGTCGGCCGGTAGCAGGAACGGTGCGTAGGCCCACAGCCGGGTGACGGCGAACATCTCGATGGCCGCCGCGGCGGGCGTGAGGCCGCGTCCGTGCAGGACCTGCGGATAGTCCAGCAGGACCGGGCGGCCCACCTGGCGCAGCTGGCAGACCTGGCGCTGCGACAGCCAGGCGGCGAAGAACCGCCAGGCCCGAAACGTGCGTTGCAGACTGCCCGCCGACAGTTGCGGACGGGTACTGGAACCTGGCCGGCGCAGCAGAACCGCCGGGGTGGGAATGTTGATCACCGCCCAACCGGCCCGCATGAACCCGACACGCAGCGAAGCGGGGAACGTCTCCCAGTTGACGGCCTGGGTCCTGCCGGACTGGCCATGCTCCAGCGCGGCCAACTGCCAGCGAAGCTCACCGAACCGCGGGATACCGGCCTCAGCGGTGCCCGGCCTGGCCCGGTGCAACGGGAAGATCGGCGTGTCCGAGGCCGGGTCGACCAGATCGGGGCCACCACGGCGGGACAGGGGCAGGGGCCGGGTCACGGGTCCAGTCTTCTTTCCAGCATCCGGTCGATCGGTTCCCGGTCACGGTCGGTCAGCACGACCAACAGCCTGGCCCGTTCGGCATCGGTGGTGTGGGTGTGCACCAGGTCCGCGACCCGGGCGTGGTGCCCGGCCCAGTCCGCGGCCCAGGTCGAGGCGTCCAGCGTGGCCCGCAGCGTCTCCAGGATCTTGTGCAGGTAGACGATGCGGGGCAGGTGCCGGCCGGTAGCCACCGCGTTGGGGCACGCGAAGCACAACAAGAATGAGACGGTGCACGGCCCGGCCACCGTGAACGGGCTGTGTTCGAAGTCGATGCACGCCGCCGCCGCGGTGTCCAACCGGCCCGCGACGACCCGCGCCGCGATGCCGGCGGCGACCCCGGCCTGTTCGGCGACCTGCCGCACAGCGGCAGCGGTGACGCCGGTAGCGTCTGCGACCATACGCATCCGCACCCGAGCCGCAGCGTGTTCGACCGCCTCGGCCAACCCGGCGGCGACCACCTGCCCGGCCTCCTCACGGACCTGCTCGTCGCGCAGCAGGTAAACGTCCTGGTGGGTGCGCACGGTGTTGTTGCGGGGACCGCCGTAGAGCACCTGCACGGTGCGGCGCAACCGCCGGGCACCGACCCGCAGCGGACCGTCACCGCCGGTCAGACCAGCACTAGCCGACCAGGCCTTGATGGCATTCTCCGCAGTGGTGCCGTCGGCGAACACGCTGCCACCCTCCAACGCCTTGGCCCGCCGCGACCACAACAGCCGGGTATTTGGCGTGCCCAGGTTCCCCAAGGTGATCCTCGCCTGCGCGGTGATGGCCGCCACCTGCGCCATCGCCCGGCCAGGGCTGCCCTCGCCGACGTCGACCACATTGTTGCTGCCGTGACGACGCCGCGGACCTCGCCGGGGCTTGTCCGTGTCCACCCGGTGAATCGCCGGCGCCGCGTCGCCGGAGTCGGCGTTGGGCCACTGCTCCGGCACCCGCATCGTCTCCACCACCGACAGGTTCCACGCCTCGTGACAGACCAGCAGCACTACCGCGGCCCCCATCTCCGCATACGTCGGGTAGAGCCGGGCCAGCGCCGCCGGCCCGCCGCCCGCTCCGAGGAGGCGCCGCACCGACCGAGACAGGTACCGGGTGCCGTCGGTCGACACCGTGCTGTGAGGTAGTTCGCCGGTGCGGCTGATGTGCTCCAGCAACCAGCCCCACTGCGCGTCGACGCTGCCCGGTTGTGTTTGCCCGGCCCGCCAACGCTGCAACAGGACCGCGCCCTCGTCGATGCGCAGTTCCGCGGACCTGACCGTCTTGCCGGCGGCGCCTCGAATGGCCTTGAACTCCTCCAACGTGTACGAGCGCACCTGCCCAGTCCGGATGGCCCGGCGACGGGCCTGCATGGCCGCGCGGGTGTCCGCCGGCAGCGACGCCATCTCCAGCAGCACCACCCGCAGTTGACGCCGTCGGGGATCCGGCAGCGTCCACCGGTTCCACACCGCCGAGCTGATCCGGCCCACCGCCGTCACCGGCGGGCTGCAGGCGGCGGCGAACCGGAGGAAGTGGCGCAGATACTTCGCGTAGTTGTCGCAGGTTTTGGCGCTACCCCACCTACCGTTGGCGGCGGCGCATCCGGCGAAAGCGGCGACCAGGTCCCGTTTGAGCGCCTCCGGGCCCGGGCAGCCGTGAAAGTCGTACGTGCCGTGTTCCTCGCCCGCCTGTCCCACCGCGTGCACCACCAGACCGTCCGCGCCGAGGTTGCCCGCCCTGCGATAGCCGGCCGGCGACAGCGTGGCCCGCCGCCCGCTCACGCACCCACCTGCCCGGGGACGTCCAAGACCAAGCCGGTGCGCTCGGCCAGCCGCGCCAACAACTCGGTATTGTCCGGATGCTCCTCATCACCGAGTAGACCGTCCAACTGCAACCCACGAACCGGCTCCAGATAAATGGTGCGGGTGGTTTCCTCCGAACGGTGCCCAAGCAAATCCTTGACCATCGACCACACGTTGCCGTAAAGCGCCTCATAGTGCCGCCGCTCGCTCGGCGTCAACCCCAGGCGACGGTCCAAGGCGTGATGCAGAGACACCAGCATCCGCAGAGCCATCGAGTGCCGCAGCATATGGGGCGTCGCGAACACCTCCAAGCCCAATGCCCGGCAGCGGTCACTGGCCCGCTCGAAGACCTTGCTCCAACCCCGGTAGCGCATCGGCATGCCAGCTTCGGTCAACCACACCGCCAACGGCTCCAGGCCATCCTCGCCGTCGGTGAACAGGTTCAGCCGGTCCCGGTCGGTCAGGGCGTTCAGCGACATCTCCGCCCGCTGGCCGTGCTCGTCCACCCAGGCGACGTCGCCCCGACGGCTGACACTCTGCACGATCCACCGCACGTCCAGCGTCTCGTACCGGCCCTCGCCGCGGGCCCGGCGTACCGCCGAATCCCGGGTCGTCAGGCGGTATAGTTCCACGCCCTTCAAAGCCGCCGCGCTGACGTAGAAATAGCGTTCGGAGTGCTTGGCCACCGCCGCGGCGATCCGCCCCGCGTAGTACCCGCGTACCTCGGTGGTATCCGGCAGCTCCACGGTCAGCAGCGTGCCCGCCTCCCGACGGCGTAGCCCACTGGCGAACAGCACGTCGGCGAACGCTGCATCCCGCCCGTCATTGCGGCCCCGCCACGACTCATCCGGGCGTCCGTCCGCGCCGTGACCGCGCAGGCCCACATCCCGCCACAGTCGGTAGGCCCGCGGCGTCAGCCACTTCACGTTCGACGAACGCACATCCGTCGGCGCCAGCTCCGCGACCTGCACCGGCCGACCGTCACGCGAGCGAACAGACCGCAGCCGCACCGGGCTCGCTGCCACGTAACCGCGGGCAGCGGCCCACTCATACAACAACCGCAGCGCGGCCAGTTCCCGAACCCACTTCGCCCCACCGATACGCCGCTGGTTGCCCCGCCCGCGCAGCCGCCAGTCCTCCCAGTCCTCCACATCATCGACCGCGGCCTGGTCCCAGTTACGGCCCGCCCGCCACAGGAACGAGAAAAACAACCGGTAGTCCAGCACGTACGACTCCCGCGTCCCGGCCGCACGCGAGGAGAAGCGCGACCGGCGGAAGAACTCGCTCAGCTTCGCATCGACGCGTCCCTCCGGCGACACCAGGATCGGCTGCCGATCCCCGAACCCCAGCGCCCGCTCCCGCTCCACAAGGTCTGTCCACCCGGCCGGCTCATCGCCGGCCACGAGGCTCGACGCGCTGCCACCACCGACCCAGAACAACTGCCACTCGCCCGCCACACGCGCTCCCCAAGCCGACAACACGACCTCGCACAACACGCGGAACGTATACGGAAGTGGCTGCATCCGACGCACCGGAACCGCACTGGGCAGTCCTGCCCTCCGGCGGCGACGTTGGCCGGTTCGGAGCAGCTGCCGTAGGGCACGGCGACCGCGCCGACGGCCCGGCGGGCGTGTTCGGACTCGAGCATGGTCTGCGCCGTTCGCCAGGTCCGGTTGCCGTGCCGGTCGAACTGCATGACGGTGACCCGCTCGACTGCGGCGCGGCGGCGGTGTTCGCCGACGCGGTAGTAGCCCTGGGTGGTGCTCAGCAGCCGATGGTCCATGAGCTCGCGGAGCACGGTGACGTCGACGCCGGCATCAGCGTGCCGCTGCGCGTAGGTGTGCCGGTACGCGTACGGAGTGATCTTCATCTTGTCGAACGGCAGCAGCTTCGTGGCCGCCGTGCCGCCGACGTTGACGACCGTGGGGATGACGACGTCCGGCAGTTGGGTGACCCAGTGCCGGTGCCGCTCGCTGATGTTGGCGGCGGTCATGGGTTTGCGGCCGTGCGGGTTCTTCTGCACGGCCGGCAAGAGCTTCAGCTCCGCCGTTGGCGTGTCCGGGTACCGGGCCCGGACGCGTTCCTGCTGTGCAACGACGACCGCGGCCGTGGCGGCGGAGATCGGCAGCCGACGGCCGCGCCGGTTCGCCTTGTGGTTGTCGTAGATGAGCACCGGGCTGTCGTCCACGTCGCGATCGAGGCAGTCCAGATCGAGGGTGGCGATCTCGTTCGGCCGGCGTCCCGTGTCGATCAGCAGCTCGACCGCAGCGCGCAGGTCGGGCGTGGACACCTGCTCGAGGGCCGGCAAGTGCATAGCGAGGTGTTGCATGACTTCGCTGGGCAGGTCCTTGCCGGCGTCGAACTCGTCAGGCCCGTCGGGGATGTCGGAGCTGCTGATGCGGAAGTCGTCGGCCAGCCCCTGCAGCGGCTGCCCGGGTCGGGTCAACCCCATGGACCGCATGTCGTCCAGCGTCCCGCGCACGAACCGCGTCCACCGCAACCGCATGCCCGCGGAGATGGAGCCCTCGGCGACGAGGTACGCCAGCCGGTTGGTGAACGCGGTGACGTCCCGCCGCGACAGCACAGCCGGATGCTGGCCGTGGTCCGGGCGTTGCAGGTACAGGCTGTCGGACAGCGCGACGAGCGCGGCCACGCGATGAGCGACGACCCGGCCGACCGAGTGGCCGCGCCGCTTCGGCAGATCCTCGGCCGCCCACAGCTGCGCAGCCGACCGCAGCCACGGCTGCCGCAGACCGGTAAACCGCAACCAACCCTGCGCGCCGAACACCGTCAGGTCCCACACGTCCTTGCCCCGCTCGACCTCCGGGCTGCTGCCGATTCGATCGAGGGCTCGCACGAGCGTGCCCGCGAACTGCCGGACCGGGGCGCACAGTGGTCCGAGCGGCACGCCGTCGACGCGGGCCGCCCCGACAGCTCGGGCCTCGTCGCTGAACCGGCGGATCAGCCATTCGGGGGTTCGGGCGCCGCTGCGCAGCCGCTGCTGCACTCCGTAGAGCAGCTCGGCCACGACGCGCGGCGCCAGCCCACGGAGGCTGACCTCGCCCTTGGTTGCTATCGCTGGTGTGATGGCATGCCACGCCGACACGTCCAGATCCGGGTCCGCGCGCAGTGCTGCCCGGAGTCGCTGCTCGTGCGCCTGGCAGTAGGGCGCCTGACCGACCCGGTCCCGGGTACACGCCACCACCGAGCACGGCCCGAGCGTCGTGTACGCGACCAGATCCGTGCGGGCGAGGAACACCTCGAGGGACTCACCGGCTTTCTGCCGCTGCCAGTCGTGGCCCGCGCACAGTCGCCGCCGCGACGTGCGCCACGGCCGCTGGCAGCCGGGCACGTCGCATCCCTGCACCCCGATCGACCGCTGCAACGGCTTGACCAACCCGACGAACACCTCCAGTGGGGTCTCAGTCCGCTGCCACCGCCGCCAACAGGCCCGGCACAGCGCCTCCCCGCGCATCCGAACGCTCTTGCCGCACTCCTGGACCGCGCAGGACTGCCAACCTAGCTGGACGTCGTTCTGCGGCACGAGCAGAACGTGCCGCTCGCCGTCCCAGCCCATCGCCGTGAGCAGCTCACGGTCGATCACCGCCCACAATGCGGCCACCTCGGCATCCGCAACCAGCGGCTCGACCGGCGCGACGGCCGAGGTGAGGCTCATCGCGCACCGCCCTGCTGCAGCGTCCGCGGCGATGGCACCCGCTCCACCGCGGCCCGCAGCCGCCCCGCGTCCGGATGCAGGTACGGCTGCGACGACGCCGGATTCGCGTGACCCATCAGCCGCTGGATCTCATCCAGGGTCGCGCCGGCGTCGGCGAGGTTGCTGGCGAACGCGTGCCGGCACATATGCGGTGTCACGCGCCTACCCAGCCCGGCCCGCAGACACAGCGCCTCGAACAGCTCATTGACCGCGGCCGGCGTCACTGGGCTGCCCACCGGCGCCCGGAACAGATTTACCAGGAGAAAGTCGCAGCCCGCTGCCGCGGAACACTGCAGACGCTCCACCACATACAGATCGATCGCCAGCACGACCAGCGCGTCAACCGGGACAACGCGACCACGCCGGGACTTCGCCCGCGCCCCGTTGCCGTTGGTGCGCGGCACCACGTGCAGGTGCGCGCCATCCACCGCGCACCCGACCGGCCGGTTGTCCGGCAGCAGGTGCAGATCGCTGCGCCGCAGCCCGGTTGCCTCGCCACGGCGCAACCCCGCCCGCGACAGCAGCAGCACGAGCAGCCGATCCCGAGCCGAACGACAGGCCTCGAACAGCGCGACGATCTCCGGGTCGCTCGCCCGGTCGACCCCCGTGTCCGGCTCACTCAGCCGATGCCGGGCACGGAGCCGGTAGGCCAGACCGCCATGCTCAGCCTGCGCCTCCCGCGGCAGACTCCGCGTATCGGCCAGGTCGTAGAGCACACCGAGAACATGCTGCGGCGCCTGGCGGCTTGTCACCGCGAACGAGAGGAACGCCCGGACCGCCACCAGCACGAGGTTGATCCGCCGCTCACCCCTGACCGGCTTCGCGCCCGGCCCTGCAACCACCGGTCCGCCGTCGACCGGAACGAACCGCAGCCAGGTGATGAACAGCCCCATGTCCTGCGCGGCCACCCGCCAGTCCCGGCCGGTCCCGCGGCACCACCGCAGAAATAACGCGACCCCACCGGCGTACGACTTCGTCGTCGCCTCGGCCCGGTCTCGCCCGAACCGCAACTCCCGCAGAAATCCGTCCGCTACGGACTCAACCCGCAGCTCCTCATCGAGGACCGTCCAGTACCGGTCCCCGGACGGCATCTGCACACGAAACACCCGCGTCACTCGGTCTCCGCCTCCTGTTGATCAGCAACATCGCGCTACTGAACAACACCCCGAGAGAAGCGATGCACGGACCTACCGGCAGGTGGTCAATGCAACGCCACGCAACGGGTCACGGACCCTGAGAGAACGCACGGCGCGGACGCTCGAAGATCATCACGAATCGCTTCGATCGGCAGCCCCGGCATGAGGATCCGGACTGTGGCACCGCCGTCCGTGGACACGTCGAAGGCGTAACGGCCTCGACTGTCGCCGTCCAGAATGCGCTGGGGCGTGCCAGCGGGCTGCCCGCCACGGTGTGCTACCTCAGCGAGGAATGTCTGGAGGTTTTGTGCAGCTCGGTCGGGTGTGCCCGGCGGTGCGTCGGCGCTGCCAGGGTTGATCGTCACGTCCGGACGATACGGCGGTACCAGGGCATCGCCCAGTCCGACACGATGTGGCGTCCGCCGCATCGCCCTCCACGGACTCAGGCGGATGCTGCCGGTGGCACCACGAGCAAGACTCGGTCGGCGGGATACAGGCGCTCGGCGCTGTCGCTGCCAAGGACGGTGAGCAGCGGCACCTCGGGCCGGCATTGCAGGACGGCGGTCTCGGGCCGCATCGGCATCCGGGCACCGACGACCGTCCCGGGCTGCAGGCGCACCGTGACGTGGTCGGTATGCAGTGTGACCCGGGTGGGACGCCCGCGCTCCTTGATGATCAGGCCCTCCCCGCGGACGACGTCAAGGGCATCGCGGACCGTGTCGCGGCCGCACCGGTACTCGAAGCACAGCCGCTGCTCGGCCGGCAAGGCCGTGCCAGGCGGGTACACGCCGGAGAGTATCGCCGTCCGAATCTCGTCAGCGACCGCCAGATACCGCACGCTGCCCAGCCGGAGACCATCCATGGCGTCCATATTAGGGCCACACGGCCACTAGCAGGAGGGGTGACTCAGATCCGATCTGCCGGACGGTGACAGACCCGGACGACGCTGGGTCGTGTCCGTCCGGCAGGCGAGCCGGTCCGCCCGTCCGCTGCCGTCCGGGTCTTGGGCGTCTTACCGTGAGGTGCATGGTGATCCGCGCCGAGGTGCTCACGGTCCGCACCGTTGCCGACCAGCCAGCGAGCGGTGTGCTGCGGGTCGCGGTCGCCGGAGTGCTCGACGAGGCCACCGCGCCGGACCTGCGCGCGGCCCTGGACGACGCGGTTGCTGCGGGGAACCCGGCGGTGCTCGAGGTCGACGTGGCGGGGGTGACCTACTGCTCCCTGGCCGGACTGCGGGTCTTCGGCGAGGTGCAGCACCGGTTCGGCGGGACCCTCCAGCTACTGGGCATGGGCCAGGCGATCCGCCGGCTGCTGGACCTGCAACAGCGGCTCGCCCCGGCCGGCACCAGCCGGCGATGACCGTCGGGGAACGCCCAGATCCGATCCTGGTCCTCGATGACGCCGACTACCGCTACGGCGCCGGGCCGCTCGTCCTGCGCGTCGAGCACATCGACGTCGATGACCCGATCACCATCGACGGGGAACTCTGGTACGCCGTACAGGGGGTACAACTCGGCTCGGGCGGTGCGCAACGCGGCCACCGCCGAACGTACGTTCGCGGCCGCCGCATCCCCGGCCTCACCTAGGCCGTCGGTTCCGCGCGGGGGCGACAGTACGGCGATCCGACGCCGCGGGACGCCTGGGCGGCGAATGACGCCGATGTAATTCTTGCGCGTGCCTAGTGTCGGCTTGACCTGGGGCGATGATGCGGCAGGCTGGAGGCGTGCATGCGAACCGCGACGCCGGCGAGAACAACACGACCGGCGCCGAGCCAGCTGCACTGCCGGTGATGGCGGCCCCGATGCTGGCCACACCGGGGCCGGTGCCGTCGGGAGCAGGTTGGTGGTTCGAGTTCAAGTGGGACGGCGTCCGGGCAGTGGTCGCGTCCGCCGGCGGCCGGGTGATGGCACGGTCGCGCAACGACCGGGACTTCACCCGTTCGTACCCGGAATTGAGCGGGCTGCCCGCGCAGCTCGGCGGGCGGCGGGTGCTATTGGACGGTGAGCTCGTCGCGCTCGACGAGGGCGGCCGCCCCCAGTTCGCCCGCCTGCAGGACCGCATGCACGTCCAGACGCCGACACCGGCGCTGCTGACCAGGACACCGGTGCGGCTCTACGTCTTCGATCTGCTCGCCCTGGACGGCGAGCCGACGATCGAGCTGCCATACGAGCAGCGCCGAACGCTCCTGGAAAGCCTGGGCCTGCCCCGTCCTGCCGGACTCCCGTCGGCCGGCGACACCGCTGGTGGGGTCGTGGCCTACGTGCCGGAGCGGTTCGACGACGGGCCACGCACGGTCGCCGCGGCGCGGGCGTTCGGCCTGGAAGGGGTGATGGCGAAGCAGGCCGGCTCGATCTACCAGCCCGGCCGCCGCTCTCCAGCGTGGGTGAAGCATCCCTTCGCGAACACGGCCGATATTGTGATCATCGGGCACCGGCCGGGTCAGGGCCGCCGCGCCGGGACGATCGGGTCGCTGCTGATGGCCCTGCCGGAGGCGGACGGGACGCTGCGGTTCGCCGGCGGCGTCGGCACCGGCTTCCGCGACGTTGACCTGCACCACCTGCAGCAGTTCCTCGCGCCGCTGCACCGCGACACCCCGCCGGTGCCGGGGGTTCCGCGGGACCACGCCCGCGGCGCGACCTGGGTCGAACCGGCGATCGTGGGCGAAGTCGCGTACCGGACGGTCACCCCGGACGGGCTGCTACGTCACCCGAGCTGGAAAGGACTCCGCCCGGACAAGCAGCCGCCACCAGGTGCCGGCTTCCGCCCAGCTCCTGTAGCCGCGCCTGCGGAGACCGTGGTGACCGGTGCGCTGGGGACGGCGGACGGCGGGTGGCGGGTCGAAGCCGTACGCCGCGGCGACGTGGCCTGGTTCCGGGTCCTGCACGGCGACAACGTCGTCGACCACCTGCAGCTGCCCGAGGTCCAGGCGCTGCTCGACGCCGCGGACGTCGATCTGGCAGGGCTGCAGGAAGTGCCCACCGCCGCGTAGAGGTCGCTACGTCTCCAGCACCCCTGCCTCGCCGACACACCGACGCGCACCTCCCGCCGTTGCGGGTTCCGCGGCTCCGAGCCGCTTGCCCGTCAAGGCGGGATCGTTCGGGCGGGCGGGGCGGAGGGGCGGGTGCCCGCCGGGTGAGTGCCCGCCGGCCGCCCACACCACTCCGCTGCAACATAGGGCGGCGGCGGGCGCGCTTGCCGAATAAGTGTTCGCGCCGGCAGGACCCGGACGGGCACGCTGTAGTGGTGACTGCGGGTTTGACGTTGGGCGATGAGCACCTGGCCAAAGCGGTCCTCTACATGCGGGCGCTGCGGCGGGCTGTGATCGCCTTCTGGTACGCGACCATCGAGGATCGGCAGGCAGCGCTGATCGAGGCGGTGCAGGCGTGCCTCGTCGTCAACATCCTCGACGAGGCGGTGTTCCAGGATGCGCTGGGCCTGCCGTACCAGAAGGTGCGCGCCGACCACCGCCTTGGCCGGGTCGTCACCGGTCTGGAACTGGTTCGCAACTGCGAAACGCATGCCCCGGTCGCTTTCGACGGGCTGCTCGTAGAGCGGCGGCTGATCGGCATCGCCGTGCACGGGCGGACGATCTACCGTCTCGTGCCGGCCTGGGCCGACTATGCCGACCTGCCCCCGATCTACGTGGACCTTCCGCACTCCGCGACCTCGAACCAGATGCGGGCCCGTCGTGAAGCACAACACGGCTACCGCTCCGCCGTGGCGGGCCGGTCCGTGGTGGAGACGTTGCTCGACGCGATCGCGTTCTTCCAGCACGTCGAGCCCAGACTCGTAACCAGGGAAGGGCCTGCGCTGCAGTACGCCTACGTCGAGTTGCTGCCCGACCGCGACCCCGCCGCCGGTGAGCCTGACCATGTGCTGCTCACCAGGCCGATGGGGTTGGACACCTTCGAGGTGTTCCTGCCGCCGCTGGCGACACGGTCGACCGAGCGCCGGGCGGCACTCTGGCCGGCAGCGGACGCTCACCTCAAGACGAGCGTGAAGACCGCGAAGGAGACCGCGCCCACGGCGCCGTATCGGCAGATCCAATACCAGCTGCGCAACCACGACAACGTCATCGGCTACGCCGGCGTCACGCCCGGGAACCCGGCGTGGACCTGGGTGGAGCGGGCTCAGCAGGTGCGCCGCGACGTCCGCGGCGGATATCGATACGTGGCCGTCCAGGGCGATCAGCAGATTGAGGTCGTCGAGCACGGCCATCAACGGGTGGCCGCGTTGCTGGCCGATGGCACCGACGTGCTCGTCACGCTGCCGGACGGCGACACGCCGCACGCCGACATCGCCAGACTCGAGATGGTCGAGACCTATCCCGACCTGTATCTCGACATGCGCCACTCCCAGTAACCGAAGCAGGACCCGGCTCGCCGTACCGCAATGCCAGATCCCGTCGGCGCCCCCGTCCGCAGGTGCCCGGCGAGCCTGGCGGGCCGACCGGTCCGGCGCACGCCGGCGACCTCGTCGGATACCGCCATCAGTGGCGGCGACGTCGTGGACGGTCGCACTTTCTACGTGGGGTTACCCAGTCTGGGACTGTAGGCGGTGCCGCCACTGGCGGCACAGGTGGTCCAGGGCCGCGAGCCGTTGTTCGCGGACGGGCCCGGACGGCAGCGTGCGGTGGATGCGGATCTCCCGGCAGAGGACGATGCCGAGGTTGACCAGGTAGGCGTCGGTGATGCCGAGCGTGGCGACCCGCGCGTCGATCGCCGCGGCGAGGGTGGGGCTGGCCGCCGCAGTGACCGTGTGCAGGACGGCGTGGTCGTAGCCCGGCAGGAAACGGCCGCACAACTCCCAGTCGATCATGGAGCAGGTGCCGTCGTGCAACAGCAGGTTGGACGGGATCGGGTCGCCGTGGCTGGTCCACCGCGCCGGGCCCAGCACCGCCTGGAGCCGCTGCAAGCGGTCGTGGTCGGCATCGGTGAGCAGCCCTGCGGCGTGTTCGGCGTCGATGCGGGTCGGGTAGCTCGGGATCGGCTCGGCGAGCGGCGGCCGGGGCGTCCAGCTGCGGACGGCGTCGAGGGCGTCGAGGATCGCGGCGGCGACGCCGGCGGGTACGTCGGCGGTGAGGTGCCGTTCGTCGCCGAGCCGTACGCCGGGGATCACCGTGTAGAGCGCTAGGCGGTCGTCGTGAGCGATCAGCTGTGGCACCGGAAACGGTGGCGGCGTCGACTCGAACGCCCGATAGACGGTGACCTCGTGGGTGCGCCGATCGGTCCAGTATGGGTCGTCGGTGGTGAGCAGCTTGGCGATCACGGGCCTGCCGTCACGGCGGCCGGCTGCGACGATGGACTTGTCAGTCTGGTGCAGCAGCTGGAGGACCGTGACCTTGTGCTGCGCCGCCGCGGCAGACAGGGCCGCCGAATCTTCCGCTCGACGAGGGTCATCAGGCTCCGGCATTGCAGGTGGGTCACCCATTGCACCCGGCTGCTCGAAGGCGGCCGGTCGCGCGCGGTCAGTCACGGGATCGAGTATGTCGATATGGTGCTCGGATGCTCGTGTGGATCGCCTCGTTCCCCCGGTCGGGCAACACGCTGCTGCGCATAGCGCTGTACCGCCGCTACGGCATCCGCACGTCGGTCATCTACGACGTCGACGGCGTCGCCGAACGCGTCGGCGCCGACCTGGTCGGCTACACCGACCGGCCTGCACCGCTGGAGATGATGCGCGCCTCCAGCGACCTGCACATGATCAAAACCCATCGACAGCGCGACACCGACGTCGACGAATCCGACGCGGCGATCTGCCTGGTCCGTGACGGCCGCGATGCCCTGGTGTCCTGGGCCCGACAGGCCAGCGAAGCAGAACCTGGTCGCTACGAGGACGAGTTGCGTGCCCGGATCATCCGCCGCGCGGCGATAGGGACCGGAAGCTGGGGCGCGAACGTGCTCAGCTGGCTGACGCCGCCGGTGCCGCACCGGCCGGTCCTGCGGTACGAAGACCTCGCCGCCGATCCGGTCGCCGCCGTCGAGCGGGTCGTCGCCGTCGTGGCGCCGCACCTTGCACCGCGGTCGGGCGCGGTCATCCCGTCCCTGGACGAGCTGCGCCGGACCGACGATCGGTTCTTCCGCCGCGGGCACACCGGCACGCATCGCGATGAGATGCCGGAGGACTTGCACCGGTTGTTCTGGGCCCACCCCGACAATGTCGCCGCTATGCGACTGCTCGGCTACGACGACCGTTCGGCTGTCTGATAGCCCGCGCCCGCGGCCTCTCGGCGTGTCGGCCGCTTTGCTCCGGCGAGCCGATCATGTGTTCGATTTTGGTGGGTGTCGGTGCTACCGGCGTCTCGGGTGACGGCCTAACGTGCGGTGGCGTTGGCCGGTCCGCGGCCGACGCTACGGGATCGGGGGTTGACGATGTCGGGGACATTGCCAGGGCCGCGGCAGCGGCGGATGGCCGGCTGCACGGTCGATGTGACGATCGGCGGCGAGCGGGGCGTGCTGAGCACGGGGCACGCGCCGGACGGCACGCTGGCCCGGGTTGATTTCCGCGCAGGCGTGCACGGTTCGACGCTGGCAGGGCTCGCCGATGCGCTTGCTACGGCGATCACGTTGGGTCTGCAGCATGGGGCGCCCCCGGCGGCGTTCGCAAACGCGTTGCGGCATCTTCCCCTGGACCATCCTGCCGATGGCGATGACCTAGTTGGGCGCGTGCTGCTCGACGTCTTCACCGGTGCCGACCGCTGACGTCCAGCCGGACTCGGCTCGCATACTGGGCGACGTGGCGGCGGCATTCGGTCTTGGTCGGGTGCTCGATGTGCAGGTCCTAACTGCCGGCACGATGAACCGCAGCTGGCGGGTTCACGCGGCTGGTGGCACCGCGGCGGTGAAGGAGGTGTTGGACGTCGACGCGGTCGCCGCGCGGCGGCAAGCGGTTGTCTGTCAGGCATTGGCCGATCGTGGGTTGCCGGTGCCGACCCCGCTGCTGACAGCCGCCGGTGACCACCTGGTCGAGCGGGCCGGCGTGGTGTACACGGCGGCGAGGTGGGTGACCGGCGTAAGCCGGGCCGGCGCCGAATTGACCATGGCGGAGGCGGCCGGACTTGGCACGCTGCTCGCCGACGTGCACGACGCGCTCGGCGCGGTGCTGCCGACGGCGCCTCCGATGGTGGTCGAACCGGTCTGCGAGGTGGCCGCCGCTGATGAGCAGCTGGCCCGGTATGGGGCCCTCGCGGCTGCGGCCGGTGGGGACGCGATGGACACGTTCGTGGTGGCCGAAGTGCCGCGGCGGCGGCGCCTGCTGAACGGCGTCGCTGACCGGCGTCCGGTGAGCGGGGTGCTGTGCGGGCCGGCGGGCTGGATACACGGGGACTACCAGCACAACAACCTGGTGTGGCAGGCCGGGGCGGTGGCCGGTGTGCTGGATTGGGACCGGCTCCGGGTGCGTCCGGTCGCGGCGGAGCTCGTCCGCGCGGCCATGCTGATCTTCGCGGCGGAGCCGGGGCCGGGTCTGGACCTGCCGCGGGTGGGCGCGTTCGTCTGCGGGTACCGGGCCCGGCGGGTGCTGCCGGACGCGGCGATCGAGGACGCCGCGGACCGGCTGTGGTGGGACCGCGTCTGCGAGACCTGGCACCTCAGGCTCCGCTACGAGCGTGGGGACACGTCCTGTGACGGGTTTTTCCGTTCCGCATCCGGGCTGCTGGAGTGGTGGACCCAACGCCGCGACGAGGTCCTCGAGGCTCTGCTGGGTTCCGTCGCCCAGGTGGAACCGGAGATCCTGGAGTGCTGAACTTGCGAACTGGGACGGAGGTGGCCGGTGGTGATCGGTGACTCGGACATCGCAGGTGCACTGTCGGCGTATCTGCAGCGCTACCCGGACGAGGCCGGGTTACTGTCCGAGCCGGTGAGGTTGCTGGCTCACGGAGCTGGGTTCGCGTCGCGGCGCAACTTCGCGATGCACGTCACGGTGGGTGCGCTCCTGGTCCGCGGCGGCGTCGAGGTGCTGCTTGTCGATCACCTTGCCTACGGGATCCTGTTGCAGCCTGGAGGGCATCTCGAACCGACGGATGCCACGCTGATCGGCGCGGCGGTACGAGAGCTCGTCGAGGAAACCGGCGTCGATCCCAGCCGGCTGCTCCCGGCGTCGCAGATCCCGGTCTACGTCGAGTACGGGACAGTGCCGGCGCGCCCGGCGAAGGACGAGCCGGAACACCACCATCTCGACTTCGGATACGCATTCACGACGGTGCAGGCGGAAGTGGGGCGGCTGCAAGCGTCGGAGGTGCGAGGTGCGGCATGGTATCCGCTCGCCACGGCCGAGCGGCTGGTTGGACGCCGCATCGCGCGGGCGGTGACAGCGTGCAGCGGTTGACTCGCACTGGCGAATGCTGATGACGACTGCCCAGCACTCTTACCACAGCCGCGCCCGGGAACTTCGGGTGGGCGCCTGTCAGGCTTCCGAGTTCCTCGGTGATGTCGAGGCAGCGCTCGGTTGCATCGAGGACTTCGCCGTGCGGGGCGACGCGCTCGGCGCTCAGCTGCTGCTGTTTCCGGAGTGCTTCCTGCAGGGCTATCTCGTCACCGAGGAGCATCTCCGCCGCCATGCACTCGACCTGCGCTCGCAGACGTTCACGTCAATGCTGCGGCGCCTGCGGTCGATCCGGCAGACGCTTGTGTTCGGTGTCATCGAGCAGCTTGGGCGCCGGTACTGCAACACCGCGGTCGTCGTCGTTGGCGGCGAACTGCTCGGCGCGTATCGCAAGACGCACCTGATGCCCGGCGAGTCGCTGTTCCACCCGGGCGGGGAGTACCCGACCTTCGAGCTGCACGGGGTCAGATTCGGGATCAACATCTGCTCCGACACCCGCTCCGCCGACGCCGCCGCACAGGTCGCGGCCCAAGGCGCCCGTGTGCTGCTGGTCCCGGCGCAGAACATGATGCGCCGGGAATCCGCGCGGCGATGGAAGGACGAGCACCACCGCATCCGAGCTGTGCGAGCGCGGGAGACTGGGATGTGGCTGGTGTCGGCGGACGTCACCGGCGAACGCGACGAGCACCGGATCGGCTACGGGCCGACGAGCATCATCAATCCGCTCGGTGAGGTCGTGGCGCAGGTGCCGTTGCTCACGACCGGCATCGTCATCGCCGATGTTGGTTGACGCCATCGGTCGAGCGGCTTGTGCCCGGTAACTCGTTCGCCCCCGTCGAGGCGCGGTCCGTACCGTGACCGGTGTGGATGAGCAGGACAGGCCGCACTACGACGAGATCCTCCGCCTGCTGAGTCAGGTGGACGGCTGGTTGGCCCGCATCGATCCGGACACCGAACACGCACGCCCTGCCGCTGGTAGCCCGCTGCACGCCGACGACGAGCGAGTCCACCCGTTCGAAACCAGCCACGCCGCCTGGCATGCCCTGAGCCACGCAATCGACCCGCTCCACTGCCTGCGGTCCGTGCTCCGCGACGCTCACGCCATCCACATGTACGCGCCGTACGCCCTCATCCGCGCCGCGCTGGAGAACGCCAGCGCTGCCGTGTGGATGCTGCACCCCCGCAGCCGGACCGAGCGCATCACCCGTCGCCTGCGGTTCGCTGCGCTGGACGTGCGGAGCGGGGACCGAGCCATACGCCTGATCGATGACTCCGCGGTGCGCACGGCGCGCGAGCGGGTGGACGAACTACGCGACCTCGCCAGGCGAGTGGGCGCGAACGCCGACGTGGCGGTTCGCCATGTCGGCTACCGGGAGATCGTCGAGGCGGCCGGCACGGCGCTAGCCCCAGGCTCACCGGCCACCGTGTTCGTGTGGAGCCTGTGCAGCGGCATCACACACGGGGACTTCTGGACCACCCTCAATGCCGCCGAGCGGGTCGAACTCCCGGGTGCGCCGGCGGGGATGGTGTCGCTCAAGATCACAGCCGACGTCGAGAAGATGAGGTTCGCGACAGATGTCGCCGTGAACATGACCATGCTGGGCTGGCGCCTGCATGACGAACGATCCCGTGCGCCGTACTGAGGTGTCCGCCCAGACCTGTAATCAATCCGCGCGCCTGCGCATGACGGCACTATGGGACCGTATGAGGGGTAGTTGATCAACGGCAGTCGCTGCCGCCGAACAGGGGAACGATTCCGGTGCTGGCGGGTGTGGGCCGCGGTGGTACGCCCACACCCGCGCGTGCGGACCTCGACCGGGGTGTCCACGTCGCTGACGAAATGCTCGACCGGGCGATCGGCATAGAGTCCGGCAGAATCCATGACCGCATCGAGCACGTCGCCCAGGCGCTGCGCCCGCACGCCGCCGAACCGAACGTCGCCGCATTCCTGCAGCGGGCCGACGACTCTCCACCTGAAGGGACTCTGATGCGCTGGACCGTGCACAGCGAACGTGACCTGTACCGCGACCAGTGGGTCCACGTCGCTGCCGCCGACGTCGAGATCCCGGGCGGCCGGCATCTGGACCACCGCATCATCCGCACTGCGGCACCCGGGGCCGGCATCGCCGTCGTCCGCGACCAGCGGGTACTGCTGATGTGGCGGCACCGGTTCATCACCGACACGTGGGCCTGGGAGATCCCGCACGGCAGCATCAGACCCGGTGAGGAACCAGCCGACGCCGCAGCCCGCGAAGCCGAGGAAGAAACTGGCTGGCGACCTACCGGACCTATCCGTCCCTTGGTCTACAGCCAGCCCTCACCGGGCATCATGACCTCCCAGCACCACATCTTCCGCGCCGACGCCGCCACCCACATTGGCCCGCCGAAAGACGCCTTCGAAAGCGACAAGGTCGAATGGATCCCGACCACGGAGGTCCTGCCGCTCATCAACAAGCGGCATATCGTTGCCGGAACGACCCTCGTCGCCTTGCTCTACCTCCTCGCCGACGCGAGCACACCAGATCCCGGGGCGGGCCCACCCGGGAGGAATCGCTCCTGAACACGGCGGCGACCCGTGCATGCACCCATCGCACACGCTCCATCTGGTCAAGCACCGCTCCCGGCGACGAAGGCTGCGGCCCTCCGTTTCCGCCGCGCACGCCAGTGCTCGGCGTCGACAAGGTGAACAACCTCGAGGCGGATGCCGTCTGGATCGGCGATAAACCCCGCGTAGTACGACGCAAACGGATACTCCGGGTAGTGCCGTGGCGGATGGACGACGACCCCGGCGCCGGTGTCCGCGGCGTAGCGGGCCACATCGACCGTCGCCGCGGTCGGGGCGCGCAGCGCGAGGAGCTGCAGACCTCGCCGGCCGCACGTGAGCGGCACTCGGTCGTCGCCTTCGACCGGGTACAGCGGGATCTCCAGGCCGGGCCCGGCCGACGTCAGAACAGCGTTGTCTGGCCTGTTGGCTGTTGAGGTGGTGCGGTACCGGCAAGGTTGTGCAGCTGCGACAGCCTGGACCAGGACAGCCGGCTGCCGCCGGCGATGAGCAGCTGCCGGAACGCGGCTGCGGTACCGGCGGCGTCGGGCAGCGCCCGATGCCGGTCGGCCGGGACGGATACGCCGAGGTGGGCCAGGACCGTGTCGAGCTGGTAAGAGGGCAGGCCGGGGCAAGCGTGCCGGGCCAGCCGGATGGTGTCGAGCATCGCGGCCGCGGCCAGAGTCGGGCAAGCGGTGGCGTAGCGGCGCAGGATGCCGGCTTCGGTGGCGGCGTGGTGTGCGACCGTCACGTACGGCGGTGCGGTGAGCGTGGCGTCGAACCCGCCGAGCACCGTCGCGGCGTCGGGCCGGCCGGCCACCATCGCCGGGGTGATGCCGGTCTGGCGGGTGTCGAACACGGTGACCGGGGCGTGGGCCGGTGGGCGGATCAACGCCTCGAACCGCCCGGTCTCGGCCAGGTCCCACCCGCCCGGTGCCTGGTCAAGGCGGAGCAGCACGATGCCGATCTCGATCGGTTCGGCCGGTGCACCGGCCGGGGTGGTGCCTTCGAAGTCGAGCACTACGAAGGTTGCGTGCATCGCCGGATCACTGCTGTATCGGTCAAGCCCCACGGATGCCTCCTGCCGTGGCCGGCGGCTCGGCCGTGTCGTCAGCTGACCAGTCGGCGTCTTCGGTGCGCCAGGGCAGCAACGCGGTCGACGCGAGGACCGCGACCCCAGCGACGGCGATCGCGGTGCGCGTGGACGTCGCGGCGGCGAGCGCGCCGCCGGCGGCGATGCAGACCGGTTGGACGGTCTTGGAGCTGATCGACCAGGCGGTGGCGACGCGGGTCATGTGGGTATCGGCGGTGGCCCGCATGCGATAGCTGACGAAGGTCGGGTTGAACACCCCGGCGCAGCACAGCAGCAGCGTGTCCGCCGCGATGATCAGCACCAGGCCGGCGGTGCCGGGCGGGGCGAGGGGCATGACGCCAAGCCATAGCGTCCGCGCGACCCCGAAGAACAGCAGCACCGAACGTGGGTGCCAGCCGACGCGGCGGGTCAGCGGGGTGACAGCAAGGGAACCGACGACTCCGCCGACGCAGGGAATGCCGAGCGCGAGGCCGTACTGCCACGGCGTGAATCCGAGGTCGCGGAGCATCACCACCGTGATCAGCGGGGAGGCGGCCATGAGCGCGCCGCCGAAGCTCATCGCGTTCCAGAACAACATTTTGAGGTCGCGGTGGCCGGCGATGTACTGCCACCCGCCGCTGAGCTCGTGCAGCCATCGCCGCCCGGCTGCGGGTGGGGGCGGGTCGGGTTCGCGGCTGCGGAGCCGGCCGACACCGATCGCGGAGAGCAGGAACGTGGCGGCATCGACGGTGACGGCGGCGGTCGCGCCGAGCCAGGACACCAGCAGCCCACCGACCGGCGGGCCGATCGTGGTGGCCGACCACAGGCTGGTCTCGAACCGGCTGTTCGCCTGGGTGCGGTGCGGTTCGGGGACGAGACGTTTGAGGTGGGCGCCACTGGCCGCGGCGAACACGATCGCGCCGCCGGTCTGCACCGCGGCCACCACACACAACTGCTGGTAGGTGAGCGCGCCGAGCCACACGGTGAGCGGGACGCTGGCCAGCACCGTAAACCGGACCAGATCGGCGGCGATCATGACTGGGCGTTTCCGGTGGATCTCGATCCACGGCGCGAGCGGCACCGCCGCGGCCGCGCTTGCGATCCCGGCCACCACGGCGAGCATCGACACCTGCCAGGCGGAGACGTCCAGGACGAGTACGGCGATCAGCGGCAGCGCCCCGCTGCCGACCGCACTGCCGAGCTCACTAATCGAGTACGCCGTCCACAGCCGGCGCAGATCACCGCGCCAACCCGCGGGAGCCGGCACGGCCGGCCCGTTCACGGCGGCTGCATGCCCAGCGCTGCCGCGACGCTGCCCACCTACCGCACGTTGCTGCATCCGTGCACGTTGCGGCGGCCCGGCCCGAGGTCCGGCGCCGTGCTCAACCGTCACGTCAGCTCCTGCCGGTGTCGGCGGCTGGGCCGCCGAGGCGGGTGATGAGCTGATTGGCTTGGCGGCGGCTGGTCACCTCGACCAGGACCGCATGGGCGCCGTGCTCGGCGATGCAGGCCCGGACTCTTGGCGCGTGCCGGCGCCGGAAGGCCATCACGTAGCGCAGGAACACGACGGTGATGTGGTCGTGGACACCGTCCGGGTGCCGGCCGCCGCGGTAGCGCAGCCGGCGCCGGGCGATGCCCCACAGGCACACGAGCGGCGGCAGATCCAGGAAGATGATCGTGTCCGCGGCGGCGAACCGGACCGGCATGCTGGCCGTCGAGTTCCCGTCGACGATCCACGATGGCTGTGCTACGACGGCGCGTTGCGCGGCGACGAACTCTACCTCCGGCACGGGGATCCAGGCCGGGTCGTAGCGCAGGGCGTCGAGGTGGGTGACCGGCAGCCCGAGCAGGGCGCCGAGCTGGTTGGCCAGGACGGTCTTGCCGGCGCCGCCCGCGCCGACGATCGCGATTCGCCGCACGTCAACCCGCCCTGCCCATACCCGCACCGGGGTCCGGGCTGCGGGGCCAGTCCATCGCAGCGTACCGGCGCTCCGACCGGTACAGTTCGACGCCGATGGCGGTGTAGCGCAGCAGCGGGGTGGGCAGGGCGTCCATCGGCGCCCACCGCAGCTCGGCGCACTTGGCTGGCTCCGCAATTCGAGGGACGCCGTGGACGGCCGGGTGGGCCTCGAGGTGGAAGAACACCCCGATGCGTGGCACCCCGTCCGGCGGATGCCAATGCGTCATCGCGACAAGCTGCAGCTGTTGTGGCGGCAACCGCAGCTCGGTCTCCTCCAACGCCTCCCGCGCCATGCCGTGCTCCAACCGTTCGCCTGGCTCCAGTTTCCCAGATGGGGTGTCCCATTCCCCGGACGCGTACCCGCCCTGCCGCAACCCGACCAGCAGGTCCGGGCCGCGGGTGTAGAGCAGCAGCAGATCCACCGGCACCGTGTACGGCCCGACCGCACCGGCTGCGACGTGCCGGCGTCGGCTATCGGCCGGCATCAGCGGCTCCTACACCGGTCGTGGCCCCCACTCGGCCGAGTTTGGTGAGGAACCGGGCCAGCTGCGGGTCGCTGCGTTCGGCTGGCCAGGCGATGACCTCGGCGCGTGGGTACCAGCCCCACCCGGCGAACTCACCCGGATCGGGTGTGATCGGCTGCTCGGGGTCCAACGCCAAGGGAAACCACAGGGTCACATCCGTGTGGACGTGGGGGCCGACGGTCTGGGTGACGGTCACGAACAATGGCCGCTCGGCTGGCCACAGCGGATGTGGCTGGGCGACTGTCCGGAGCTCTTCGTCGGCTTCGCGGACGACGGTGGCCCAGGGCCCTTCGTCGGGATCGACGTGGCCGCCGGGCGGGAGCAGGCGGCCGGCTTTGCGGTGGTCGACGAGGAATACGCGGTCGGTGGGCTCGTGGTAGGGCGGGAAGTAGGTGACGAGGTGTTTCGGCGGCTGGTCCGGTGGCACCCGCCGGTATAGGTCGGTGCCGGCGTCGATCCAGGCCAGGACGTCGGCGCGGTCCGTGGCTTCCCGTTCGTCGAACGGCACCAGCCCGGCAACTAGCTTCTGGAGCGCCGCGCGCTCATCCTGTGCTGTGGTCACGTGTCAGCTCCGTCCGTATCGCCGGGCAGGTGCGGTTGCGGTCCTCTGGGCAGGTCGAGCTGGAAGACGGGCGGTCTTGGCCCAGCTCGTTGCGCGCCGCGATCGCCTGGATGCCGTCGAGGTGTAGTCGCTGGACAGGTTGCGGAACCCGAGCTGGCTGCCAGGCCGCGAGCGCGGCGGTGTTGCTCGGGCGCAGGTGAGGAACGGCTGGCGGCAGTCCCAGATCTGGGCCTGAGCGGCGACCCACCGATGAGCGCCCCGGCCAGGTCGCGGCGGCGGTCGTCCGGGTGCACGACGACGTCCTGGACGGACACGTCGGCGGGCTCGTCCAGGCTGCGCATCGCGATCGCCGCGCCGATCACATGCCCTCGACGCGACCGGGTCGATGGAGGCGATGTCGTTCGCGCAGTACGACCCGGCGTTGCTGATCCTGCTCGATCGGCGCACAGCCTCTCCCGTATCGGCGGTGAACCTCCCGCGCGATCGTGGTCTTGCCAGTGCCGGAGTTCCGCGAATCACGACCAAGATCGGCGTCATCGGCTGCTGTCGCCCGGCCAGGTGACGACGACCTGGGTGTGGCGGCGCTGCACGAGCAGCTGCAGCCGGCCGGTGTCCGGCAGCGGTGTCGCGGCGGGGTGAACGGTGATGGCCGGGCGGATGCCGGCGCGGTGGAGACGGTCCCAGGCGGTGACGAGGTCGTTCAGGTCGTGGATAAGCGTGGCGGCGTCGGGCCCGAAACCGTGGGCGCCGCACTGCCAGGTCGTCTCGTCGAGGCGGCGGATGGCGAGGTAGGCGAAGCTGTCATCGGTGAGCAGGGTGGGGCAGCAAAACCTATCCTGCGGGTCGAGGAGCCCGGCCGTGCGCTGCCGGTCGACCGTGAGGATGCCGTACGGACGCGGCTGACTAGCCAGCCACAGATGCAGCGCCTCGAACGAGGCATCCATCGTCAGCGCGACCTGCGACCACCCCTCGACTCTCGACCCGTCCAAGGCCGCGCGGAGAGCGTCACCGTCGACCGCGGTGGTCGGGTCGTCCAGGGTGAGGACGGCGTCGCCGCCGCGCAGCGGCAGCTGGCGGGTGGGGTCGCTGCCGTCGCCCTGCATCGGCACGAACCCGCACTGCAGCGCCGCCGTCGCGACCAGGTGATCGCCGTCGCGTTCGAGGGCTACGCAGCGGGTATGGGCACGCATCCGGACCGGCGCGACCAGCACCCCACCGTCCGTGAGCTGGTCGATCCAAGCGGGTGGGATGTCGCTGGCCTCAACCGTGATCAGGATCGCGTCGTACGGGCCGTGCGGCGCATAGCCGTCCGCGCCGTCGGCGAGGACAACCGTCACGGGGTGCCCGGTGCGGGCCAGACCGGCGCGGGCCCGGTCCACGACATCAGCGTCGATATCGACGGAGACGACAACGCCGTCCGCACCGACGATCTCGGAGAGATACGCGGCGTTGCAGCCACCGCACCCGATCTCCAACACCCGGCTGCCCGGGCCGATCCGCGCTAGCTCGAGCATCCGTGCCTGCAACCACGCCGCGGAGACCGAACTCATCGCCGAACCGTCGGGCCCGCGTTTGGTGACGACGGCACTGTGTGCGGCGTACACGTCGGTGAGGTCGGTGCCGGCGGGTGCGAACGCTTCACGGGGCACCGCGAGCATGGCGTCCGCGACAGCGTCGGTGGTGATCGCACCTTTTGCCGTCAGGACTGCAACGAGACGCTGGCGGAGCTGCTGGGCGGGTGATACGGCGACTTCGGTTGCCAAAACGAGATCCTTTCCGGGAAGTCTTGGTGTGGAGGAAGCCGGTGGTAGCGGCGAACTTCCGTCCCGAGCGTCACGCGTCGAGGCGGAGTCCTCGAAGACGGTTGCCGAACGACCGTCGGTAGGTTATGCCTCGACAGGCTTCCCGCCGCGGCGCACGCGCCAACAGGAATCGAACGTGTGTCCGACACGCCGGACGAGGCGCGGCGACACGCCGGGCCATCGTCCCGGCCGGGCGAACGATGGTTGTCTTCTGGGTCGTGGTGGCCATGGCGGTGAGGCCGCCTCGCGGGCCGGGGCGCGCGACGCGGTCCGCGGCACCACGACGTGTTGCGCGACGCTTCGCTGGTCATGATGTTTCCAGTTCGCGCACGGAGGACGCCGACACGGCAGGTCGGAATGCGTGACCGCGGAGCAGGACGGCCGCCGACACGAGGACACCACCGCCGGCCGCGACGAGCGGCAGGCTGTTGAGGTGGCCTGCGGCGACGGCGACCGAGCCGACAGCTGAGCCGGCGACGACGCCGACCTGAAAGGCGATGCCCGAGAAGGCGTTGACGGTCTCGGTGTGCGGTCCGGCGGCGTGCCAGAGCGCGATCAGGGACGTCAACACCGCCAGGGCGGCGAACGCGGCACCCCACACCACCACGAGCACCACCCCGAACGTCGCCAGGTGCAGTGCCGGTGTGAGCCAGATGCCGATCAGCGCGAGTGTGAACGCGGCGGCGGCCACTGCGGTTGCGGCCCGGGGACGCCGGTCAACGAACCGGCCCGCGACCGAGCTGGCCGCGACAGCCACAGCCCCGTAGCCGAGCAGCAGCACGGCGAGGCCGGTGCCGCGAACGTCAAGCCGTCCGGCGCCATACGGAGCGAGGAAGGTGAACGCGACGAAGTGCGCAGTCGAGATGGTCCCGGTGGTGGCGAGCACGATCACGAGCTCAGGGCGGCGCACCACTGTGAATAGGCCTGGCCCGCCGTGTCGCCGTGCATACCCCGGCACCTCGGGGAGCAGCCGTGCCGCGGTGCCGGCCAGCAGCAGCGCCGCGGCGGCGAGCACGAGCAGGGTGGTGCGCCAACCCGTAGCCTGGCCGAGGTAGGTGGCGAGCGGCGTCCCGGCGACCAGCGCGGAAGCGCTGCCGACCATGACCCGCGCGCCGGCCCGCCCCTTACCTGTGGTCACGGCGAGACGGATCGCCGTGGGGACGGCCACCGCGAAGAGCAGGCCGTGGCCGAGCGCGGCGATCGCACGCGCCGCGGCGAACATCGCAACATGTCCGGCCGCTGCGGCGGCCAGGTGGCCGGCGCCGAAAACCATCAGGCTGACTGCAAGGATTGCCCGCCGGTCCAGGTGGGCCGTCCAATGTGCCAGCGGCACCGACGACAGCCCGGCGACGAACGCGTATCCACTGACAGCGAGCCCCACCTGATCATCGGTGGCGCGCAGCCCGACGGCGATCTCATGGATCAGCCCGATCGGTGTCGTCTCGCCGGTCACGACCAGGAACGCCATGACGGCGAGCGTCGCGATCGCCTGCCGAGACGCGGCGGTGGGCGCAAGGGTCCTCACGGAACGAAGCTAACCGGCGCTGGTGCTGGCCAGCGGTGCTCCGTCTGGTACACCCGACCGAGTGCAAGGGTGTACCCGAGCGAGCGACGGGACGGAAGCCAAGGAGGTTGCGTTGTGTGCATCGTGACTGGCAGCTGTACTGGCTGCGCCTCGATTGCCACCGACTCGTCGCGGCCGCGCTGGCCTCAGGATCGGGGTATGTGAGTTGGCTCGCGAAGCGCGTTTCCTATCAACCCTTGGTGCCTGTAGCACCTGCCGGTTGGGCCCATGGTCGCTGTGCGATCAGCCTTCGGCGACGCGATGCATCGTGCCGCTGGCGGGGTCACGCTCGTATTGGCGTGCCGCGTTCTTGTGCAGCTTGCTTTCGATCTCCGCCTGCAGGTCGCAACCGGTCATCTGGGCGAGGCCGAACAGGTAGAGGGCAACGTCGGCAAGCTCTTCGCCGAGGTCGGGTTGTCGTCGGCGCCAGGCGTCGAATGCTTCCGCGAGCTCGCCGTGCAACAGACCGAACTCCAATGCGACGTCGGTGGTGTTGAAGCCTTTGGCGTGCTTGTTCTCCCAAACCAGTTTCTGGGCCTCTCGGACGTCCAAGGCTCCTCCGTGCTCGTCGGGCGGGACAGGGGAAAGCTCAGCGGCGCACGGCGGTACCTTCGACCGGTCGTGGTGCCATGTCGGTGCTGACCCGCGTGGGTCAGCACCTGCGTCGAGTCGCTTGACCCTGGGTGGCTGCTGACGACGGCGTCGTAGCGCGGGCTTGCGTTGGTTGGTCGTTCACGCCCAGGGCGACAAGGACGTGGCTGCTCACAGGTAGACCGCGTTGCCGATCATCGCGCAGTAGGCCGGACATCCGGCCAGCGGCATGGGTTCGGCCTGCGCTGCCCCGCAGCGCGTAAATGGGTTCTAACCGGGCGCCGAGAGGCCGAGGCGGCTGTACCAGTCGTCGATCGACCGGCGGTACCCGGACGGCATACGAAGTCCGGCGACCTCGTCGTGATTGAAGAGCCGAGCCTCCTTGTGCTCGCTGCTGACCTGCACTGGGGAGTCGGCGTCGACGCTGCACCCGTACGTGACGATCAGCACGTCAACGCCGTCGCGGACGTGGTACTGCCAGGAATCTAGGATCGGCCCGACGGTGACCGCCCAGCCAGTCTCCTCGAAGATCTCCCGTGTGACGCACACCGTCGGGTCTTCGCCGAGTTCAAGCTTGCCGCCCGGCAGCTCCCACTCGTCGCGTTCATTGTGAAGCAGTAAAACCTGACCGGCTCTGACGCAGACGCCCTTGACCGACACCGGGAAAGCATGTGGTCGATACACGACACCCTCCGAAATCAGCGGTCCCTGCGGACCTCAGCACGCCAATGTGCCGTCACCGTGCTTCCGCCATTGTCGATCCGTCACATGATCGGGCGCTGCCGTTGGCGATCATGCGCAGAACGGCTGCGTGGTCGACGTCAAGCAGATCGACGCCCGGTTCAGGGGTTTTACCTATCGTCTTCGGGCGGAGCCAGACCATGGTGGTCGCCATGGGGGCGGTGGCGGGGTACGTCAAGTAGTTCGGCGGTGATCCATCCAGCACCGGGATGCGTTAGCAAGGCGGGCACTCCAGGCGTCCCCCGGGTCGCGGTGCGAGATCTCGGCCCAGAGCGCAGCCTGCGTCTCGCTGAACGCCAGGAGCGCGGCACCGGATGCGGTGCTCCATGTCGATGTTCTAGCAGCCCATTGCTCCGCGGTTGCCGGGTCGTGTCCGGCCGAGATGAGCCATACGACCCAATATGCGGCGTCGAGCCACGGCGCGCCGCGCGAGGCCCAACCCCAGTCGACGATGCGTGCCCGGCCGGCGTCGACGATGATGTTGGCGTAGTTGAGGTCGGTGTGCAGCAGCGCCGAGCCGGTGAAGTGGTCAAGGTCAGCCGGGGTACTGGCGTAGTCGCGGAGCCGCTCGCCGATATCGCGGAGCTCAACTGGCGGACAGGCAGTCTGAGCGATCGCATCGAGCAACGTCACGACGGCCAGCAGGTCGGGGGAGCCGGGGCTGAAGTCGGCAGTGTGGCCGTCCAGGGCCTCGAACAGCACGATGTCCCAGCCATCGACCGCGAGTCTGGCGACCAACGCCGGCGCCACGCCGTAGAGGTGCGGAGCGATGTCGGCTTCCCGCTGCTGGGTCCACACCCAGCGGTGCGTGGCCGGGAGGGCTTTGCAGAACACCTTGCCGGACGCGGTGTGCAGCCGCGCGGCGACGGAGCTGTTGAGCCCGGTGGTGACGGAGGCTGCCGAGTGGATCCGTCCGGTCAATGCCTCGACCGCAGCTCGTGCCCCGACCGGCAGGTCCTGGAAGTCGATTCTCATCGTCGGCATGCCGTCGTTCCTTTCCGGCGCCGCAGCGCCGTGGACGGCCGGTTCCCGGTGACCGTCCACGGTGCTGGGCTGATGTTGCGCGTCGTGATCAGCGATAGGGGTTGCTGTCGTTGCACCGGCCGCTGTTGGCCGAGGCCGCGGCTTCGACGTTGTCGATGAAGACGAGGGTGGTCGGGGTTGGGGTTCGGCCGGCGATGAGCCTGCCGGTTGTGGCCGGCCGGGTGGTGATGGTGACGGGTACGGCGGTCATGCGGGGGTCCTCTCTCCGTGCTGGCAGTAGCTGTGCAGCGGTGCCTTCGCTTCCTGGTAGATGCGGGCAAGCGGCCGGCAGACCCGGCAGGTGCTGGTCAGCGAGCAGCCTGTGCACCCACCGGTGCGAAGCATTTGGGCGTCTGCGATGGCGGGCAGGCGCAGCAGACCGTCGATTCCCTCGGCCATGAGATGCACCGGGTTGTCCCGGCCGATCTTGCACATTGTGGCCAGGCCGTGCGGGTCGACGTGGAAGAACGTGTGCCCAGCGGGGCAGCTGTCGAATGCGCCGGCGTCACCGAGCGCGCCGGGGGCCGCGGACTCGAGGAAGCTCGCGTCGAGGAAGCCGGGTGCCTGCGCGTCGAGCGGTCCGGGAGCGCCGGTGTAGGTCGGCGACAGCATCCCGTACTCCTTCGTGGGCACGTTCAAGCTGCCGGCGAGGGCACGCATCGCGTCGACCTCGTCGACGTTGTGACGGGTGATGATGATCGTGAGTTGCACCGGCAGCCCGGCGGCGGTGGCGGCCCGCACGCCGGCGTGCATGTTCGTGAACGCGCCCTTGGTGCGGGTCAGCCGATCGGCGGTTGCTGGACTCGCGCCGTACAGCGACACAACGATCCTGTGAGGCGGTCGGTTCTGGAACAGGCTTACCAGGTGCGGGCGGGAGAGACGGGATCCGTTGGTGAGGATCTCGATCATCATCCCGGCCTGATGTGCGCGTTCGTAGACGGCCGGGAAGTCAGGATCGATGAGGGGCTCACCGCCGGTGATCTGGAACCAGAACACTCCGACCTCGGCGAGCATGTCGATCAAGCGCAGCTTGTCGGGCAGGGCCAGCCCTTCGAACGGACGCAGCTCCAGGTAACAGTGCTCGCAGGAGAAGTTGCACCCTTTGTTGATCTCGTATGTTGCTCGGCTGTATGTCACCGCCGCAGTCGACGGAGACCGGACCGCGAGCGCGGTGTCGACGCGTTGCCCGGCAAGGTCGATCGTCCATTGGCGGCGCGCCCCGTCGACGAACCAGTCGGGCACGGGCAGCCCGGCCTCGTTTCGATCCAGCAGCTCGGCGTAGTACGCAGCGGGAAGGCTCATGCCCTTGCTGTGCCCGGGCCGGACCGCCACGAACAGATCCTCCTGGGGACTCACGATCGCCTCGTACATCGCCTGTCCTCCTTCCGCGGTACTGCGGCTGTGGCTTGCATCGACCGTAATTGCGCCGGTGCGCAAAGTAGCCGATCGAGCCGGGTACAACGACGGGAGAACGGCGCTGTACCAACGTCGGGCGAAGCCGATTGTCAGTTCCTCCTCTGACAGGCGTCATGGCGGGTCGAGTCGGTGTCAGCGAGTTCGCCTGCGAGGAAGGGAGCTGCCGCGGATAGGGGGTCTGTCTGTCGCAGTGCCGGATTGCGCGAACGCAACTCGGCCTGGGATGGTCAGGTTGATGTGGTCTTCGGTTGCTGCAGCAGCTCATCTCGGGCTCGTGTGATGAGCGCCTTCGCGTGCCGGCCGAAGACCGCGGTGCCCCACATACGTTCGAAGGCTGCGGCGTACAGCTCGATTTCCTCCGGACGGGTGATGTCCAAGCCGGTGGTCAGCGTCTCGACTTGCACGAGGGACTCGTCGAAGATCCAGAATGAGGTTTGGCTGTGTCCGTCGAGGCCGGCGGCTGCCGGGATCAGGCCCAGGGAAACCCGCGGGAGCCTCATGACCTCGGCGAGGCGGTCCAACTGGTCGAGCATTGCCGGCGCTGAAGGGACTCTGCTGTAGAGCACCTGCTCCGCGAGCAGGAAGTTGAATCGACGCTGGCCAAGGCGAAGTATTCGTTGGCGGTCCATGCGGATCGCGTTGGCCGCCTCCGTGTCGTCCTCCGGCAGTGACATTACGTTTCGCCAGTGCGCCATGACGGCCATCGAGTAGGCCTCGGTCTGGATGAGGCCCGGGACAATCCAGTGCTCGTGCACTCGGAAGAGGGTGGTGCGTTCGTATAGTGCTACCCACGGTTCCTGGAGGTGGCGCAGCCCTCGGCGCGCCGCGTGACGGTAGTCGCGGTACAGCGTGTCGACGGCGCGCATCTGTGCGATGAGGTCGGCGACTTGGGCGTCCGCCTTGCATGCGGACGCCCAAGCCCGGATGTCCGCGTCAGAGAGGCTCTGCCCGCCATGCTCGACGCGGGAGACCTTGGTGTAGTGGAAGCCGGTGGCGGCGGCGAGCTGCCGTCCCGAGAGTCCCGCGTCGAGGCGGATCTCCCGGAGACGGTTGCCGAACGCTTCGCGGGCTCGCTGCTGTGTGCTGGACACGTACGTGGGTCAGCTGGGCTTGTACTCGTGATGCGGAATGCCGATGCGCCAGACGGCCTCGAAAGCTGCAGAGCACAGTTCGATGTCGTGCGGCTCGGTGCTGGTCGTGAAGTCGATGTTGCGGCCGTTGCCTGCGTAGTGATGGAAGATGACGAGCCGGCGGTCGAGCATCCAGAAGTCGTTGCCCGGAAACGCGATCGACGACACCAACCGGCGCGGCACCCAGCGGTGTTGCTCACCGGCGTCCTCGCTAGCCCCGAAGACGACGTATGCCCACCGCTGGTAATCAGACAGCGGCTCCGAAACCACGTGCGCCCGGCGCAGCGACTTGCCGTCGGAAACGAAGCCGCGGACGTCGTCGCACCAGGGTTGCATGAACGCAAGATCCGCCGGCTCGCCTGCCGCCCAAGCGGCCAGGTGCGGCAGCTCGACCTCAGTGCCGTACGCATCGCGCATCTCCAGATGCACGGACTCCGCGTCGAAGTGCCTGATCGCCTCCTCGAACTCGGCAACGGTTAGACGGGCCATCAGTCTCCTTCAGCGAAGAGCGGAACCATCCTGTCCGGGATCTCGACACAGCTCTCACCCGCGGGGATACCCATCTCCGCGAGCACCTCGGGGTCGGTGACGACCCAGCCCTGCACAATCCAACTGCCCCTGTCCGTTTTGTACAGGGTTGGCGAGTTCGTCGGCGCAGACTCCGGGTCTGCCGCAATCAACTTAATCCGCACGGGTCCTCCTGTCCCGATGAGTGCACGATGTTGCGCACACTGGCCAGTCTGGCGAAGGCATCCACGTGCGTCAACGTGCCGCATGTGCCTGTTTACCAGGTGTTAATCGTGATCCACAGGCACCCTCGTTGCCACATTGCTAGCGGAGGTGAGCTGGAGCGGGGCTAAATTGCTGCAACTCTCCGCAACAACATGGACCGGCCAGCCATCCGGTCCTAGCGTTGACCTGCGCAGAACGCGATGCGCCCATTGGATGCGAGCCCGTCTACCGCAGTTGAACCATGTCGGGTGAGGAGGAGGTTCATGGCATCCGGCGTCGTCTCACCTGACTCCCGCCAGACGGTCGGTGTCCTCGCCTTCGGCAACCTGCTGCGGCAAGCGCGACAACGGCAGCAATGGAGCCAACGCGAACTCGGCGCCGCCACATTCTTCAGCCGTGAGTACGTGGCGATGGTCGAGCGTGGCCTGCGCACCCCGAGTGCGACGTTCGTTGAACGGGCCGGCGCTGCATTGGATGTGGACAGAGAACTCTGGGCCCCGTTCGCCCAGCTTCAGGGAATCCGTCACCGCACAGCGCGGCAACGGGCCGAAGGCCGGCGCATACGACGCCGCAGCAGGATCACCGTTGCGGCCGGCCGGCTGCGCGCGGCGGTCGCCACCCTGCAGACGCCGGACCGCTGGGCGGCGTTCGACGAACTCCACCACACGCTGCGCGAAGAGACTGATCCTGTCGACGCGGCCGCCGAGCTCGCGGAACTGGAACAACAGTGTGCCGATCTCGTTGGCGATGGCCGTGTCGACCCCACGTGGGATGATGTAGCGACCCGGGCGGCGCTTGGCTTGGCCGACGCCATCGCCATGTTGCAGCGGCCATTGTGCGCCGACCAATGCGATCGGCTGAAGGCTGTCGCACGGAGGTTCGCCGTGCTCAGCGCCGACGCACTGTTGATGCTCGGCGAGGTTGAGCGGGCTGTGCAGTGGCTCGGGTTGATGGACCCGACCGACCGTCGCGGCGCGGTAGTTCAGCCGGCTGCCGTGCCGATGGGTTCGCCGGAGGTGATTCCTCCAGCCCGGCCCGGCATCCATGCATCATCGCGGTCACAGCGAGACGGTTCGGTGGAGACGCCCCTTTCCACAAGATGGACCGCCCGCCGCTCGACGCGCGGCGGGCATCCGACGACCGGAGACCTGTGGTTGGGCGCCAGACACACCTCACGACGGCGGCTCAGCCACGGCCGGGCCCCACCAGGTCATGACCGTGGAACGGAGAGGACCTCGAATCGGGAGCCGTCCGGGTCCTCGACGAACGTCGCGTAGTACCCATCCGCGTACTCGGGATACAGGCGCGGCGCGTGTACGACGGTGCCACCTGCAGCGTCCGCCGCGCGGTGCGCGGCGTCGACGATCTTGCGCTCGTCGACCTGGAACGCGAGGTGCTGGAGCCCAGGAGCGCCGTGCCGGTGCCGGGCGGCGTCGCTACCTTCGACGGCGTACACGAGGATCTCTGGGCCCTCACCGAGGTAGACGAGCGGGCTCTCGACACCACCCTCGCGGTGGTAGCCGAGTTCGGCGAGGAACGGGTCGTAGAACGCAGCGCTCGTGTCGAGGTTGGCTGCGCTGAGCGCGAGGTGATGCAACGCGGTCATCGGTGTGCTCCTGGGTGAGTGCGGACCGGGTCGGGGTCAGGGCGTGGTGTAGCCGTACGGTGCAACGAGCGACTGCAGTCGCGCATGGGCGTCGGCCGGTGTGGTCGCGGCGACACCGATGGAGAGCCCGGCGTCGGGTCGGTAGATCTGGTCGTCGAGGTCGGCGGCGTTGAGGTGCCAGCCGAAGACGGTTGGATCGTGGCTGAGGCAGTGCGCGAGTTGTGCCTGGTCGGTGAGGTTGACGGTGTCGCGGCGCTCGTCGGCGAGGTAGCAGCAGGCGATCGCGGCGGCCGGGTAGCTGGGCCTCCGGCCGCGGATGACGTCGGCGGTGATGGGCTGGCCGATGGAGGCGGCGAGGTGGACGGCGCGCGGGTCGACGCCGGTGACGGTCTGCACAGCGTGCGGGACGAGTCCCGAGCCGGGTCGCACGCCGATGTCGAGGACGTGCCAGACGTTGTCGTGGAGGCGCAGTTCGGCGTGCAGGCTGCCGTCGCGCAGCTGGAGGGTGGCCACGATGCCGGCAGTGACTGCCGGTAGGCCGGGTAGGGCGGCGACGATCTGCGGCTGGACGGGCGGGGTGAGCATGACCTGGTCAACGAACGGCTCTCGCCGGGTGGCGGTGCACTTCTCGTGCACGACGGCGTGCACGACGGCGCTGCCGCAGATGATGGCGTCGACGCTGATCTCGAGCGCTTCGTCACCACCGAGGTAGGGACAGGCGATGGTCGGCACGCTGGTATCGATGTGCCCGAGCGCGCGGAGCCGCTGGTAGATGGCGATGTTCGCGTCGACGGTGAGGTCGGGCCGGTAGCGGTAGACGCCGCGGGAGCCGGCGCCGGTGGCGGGTTTCAGGATTAGCGCACTGCCGAAGCGGTCCAGGGCGACGAGGAGGAGGTCATGGTCGAGCGGGCCGGTCAGGTGCGGTGGGGCGGGGACGCCGTTGGCGGTGAGCGCGGTGTAGAGGGCGGCTTTGTCGGTGACGAGCCTGCGGGCGGCTTCGAGCGGGAAGGCCGGGTTGAGGGCGGCGAGGGTGTCGGTCCACCAGTCGTCGAAGCCGACGACGCCGGCGAGCGGCACACCGTCGTGGCGGGCGAGGCTGTCCAGGAGGTGTGGTGCGGCGTCCGGCAGGCCGGCCTCGATCGGGATCAACTGGTCGGGACCGAGCTGCCGGAGGCGGACGCCGCCGGCGAGGACATCGGCCATGGTAGCGGCGGCCGGGTCGAGGCTGCCGTAGACGGCGTAGACCGGGATGCCGGCCCCGGCGCGGGGCCCGGTCAGGTCGAGAGCGGTGCCGGCCAAGGTGGTGCCTCCCTGAGGTTTGGTCTGGTGAGCGGTACGGTCCACGAGGTGACCGACGAGTCAACGACAGCGGACGCGGCGGCGTTGGCGGCCGCGGTTCGCGCTGGTGTGCGCGGGCATGCGGACCCGGCGTACGTGCCGGGCACGGTCGCGGCTCGAAGCCCGGGCAAGCCGGTGCTCGGCGTGCGGATTCCGCTATTGCGGGCCGCGGTCCACGCTGCGGCACGGGCGGTGTCACCGCGCCGCGGGAGCACTGATGCGGCCCTGGCGCGGGCGGCAGCGACGATGCTATGGCACGGCGCCGCGCACGAGGACGAGCTGGCAGCGTGCATGCTGCTGCGCCGGGCCGGGGTGGCGCCCACTGCGGCGATGGTGCGTGCCTGGGCACCGCTGCTGGACAACTGGCTGTCCGTCGACGAGCTCGGCGCGGTCCTCGGCGCCGCCCTGCAGGCTGAGGACCTGGCCATGGAGGACCTGGCGTGGCTCGCCGTCTCAGCATCGGATTGGCAGCGGCGGCTGTTCCTGGTCATGTTGATCGCGCCGGTGCGCGCCGGACTAGACCCGGTCGCGGTGCCGGGCCTTGCCGAGGTGCTGCCGGACCCGGCGAAGCCCGTGCGGAAAGCGGCTGTCTGGCTGGTGACGGCCGTGCTGAAACGGCGGCCGGACGCCGCCGAGCAGTTCCGGCAGGTCCTGGGTGCGGCGGGGCCACGCCCGCTGCTCCGGCTCCTCGACGGGTAACCTCGGCGGCTGCTCACGCGGCCTCCGCCACGCGGTCGAGGGCAGGCCCGGCACTGGTCGACACCGCTCCGGGTGGCACCGGTGCGTCGCCGCGCGGGGTGTGCCCGGCGCCCAGCAGGTCGAGCAGTGGCCCGGTGCCGGCCGTGGTCAGTACGGCCATGACGACGAACACGGTGAACGTGGTCTCGTCGATGATGCCCGCGGTCCGGCCGAGGTTGAGTAGAACGAGCTCGGTGACACCGCGGCAGTTCAGGAGCACTCCCAGCGTGCTCGCGTCGCGCCAGGCGAGACCGATCACGCGTCCGGCCGCGATACCGGAGAGCAGTTTCCCGGCGACCGCCGCAGCCAGGACCAGGGCGGCCACGGCGACGACCGGGCCGGTGACGAGCAGGTCGAGACGGGTATGCGCGGCGACCGCGACGAAGAACAGGGGCAGCAGCAACCATTCGGCGGCACCACCGGCGACGACCACGACCCGCCGCACCGCGGGGGCCTCGCGGGGGAGGGCCAGCCCGGCGAGGAACGCGCCGATGATGGCGTGCAGGCCGAGCCGTTCGGTGGCGGCCGCGCAGCCGAGGACCGCGCATAACAACAGCGCCGGCCGTAGCGGCGAGGCGGCGTGGTCCGCGGCCAGCATGCGCCTCGCCAGCGGCCGCAGTAGCCACCACAGGACAGCGACGAACCCTGCCGCAGCGGCGAGCCGCAGCCCGGTGGCGGCAAGCGACCCGCCCCGGGCGAGACACAGGGTGACGACGAGCAGCGCCCAGATGGTGGCGTCCGCGACGGCGGCCGCGGTGGTGGCGAGGGCGCCGAGCGGGCTGGTCAGCAGCCGCCGTTCGGTCAGGATATGCGCGAGGACGGGCAGGGCGGTCGCGCTCATCGCGAGCCCGACGAACAGCGCGTGCGGGAGCGTCGCGATGCCGGGCGGCGGCGTCAGCACGGTCAGGCCGACCGCGACTCCGCCGAACAGCGGCACCACGACGGTGATGTGGCCGGTGAGCAGTGCCGCACCGCGGCCCACGCTGCTGGTCGAGCCGGTGAGGTGGTGGCCGATGCAGAACACGAACAGCAGCACGCCGAGCTGCGCGAGGACCTCCACGGCCGCGACAGCACCGCCGGACTGCAGCCACCCAGCCGCTGCTGGCGCCACCTGGCCGAGGGCAGACGGACCGAGCAGCAGCCCCACGGTGGCCTGCCCGATTACCCGAGGCTGGCGCAACCGGGCGGCGACACTACCGCCGAGGTGCGCCGCAGCGACCAGTACCGCCAGCACCGCAAGGATGTGCGGCACGTCGGGCCCGCCGGACGGCCCGCCAGGTACTGCAGCGGCGTGAAAGCCGTCCTGCTCGCCGGCGCGGGACAGCGCGACGATGAGCGCTGCGCCGGCAGCCACGACGACGGCGGCGAAGACCAGGTACGCCGAGATCACACGGTGCCGGGTGGGCGCGTTCATAGGCTGGCCAGCCGCTTCACGGCTCGGTCGATGACATCGACCGGCTGGGCGAAGCAGATCCGGGCCGTGTCGGCGGCGCCGCCAAACACCGTCCCGGGCAGCCCGACGATGTGCGCGGCGCGCAGTTGGCCCGCTGCGTCCGAACCAGCCAGCGTTTGCAGGAGCAGGTGCGTCCCAGCGGTCCCCGCGCCGGCGACGAGCTGGAGGTTCTGCGCGCTGGTGACGGCGTCGATGATCCGGTCCCGGTCCGCGGCGATACGTTGCGCGCGTTGGGCGAGTTCCGGCACCGTGGCGGGGTCGGCGAGGATCTCGGCGGCAAGGTGCTGGCTGAGTCGGCTCGCCGACATCGACAGGTGCGTCTTCACGGTGACGGCGGCGTCGGCGAACGCACGGTTGCGGGTGATGAGGCAGCCGACTCGGATCCCGGGCAGGCGCAGCAGTTTCGACAGTGAGAAGACCACGACACCCGTCGCGGTGAGCCGCCGCTGGATAGCGGCGAGGTCGTCGGGCGCGAAGGCGGTATGTGAAACGTCCCAGATCGTCCAGCCGTCACCGGGAGCTGCGTGCGGGCTGACGACGCCGGTTGGGTTGTGCGGCGAGCAGATCAGCATCGGCTCTCCGGCGTTGCGGTGCGGCAGCACCCCGGGCACCGGATACCAGGTCGGGTGCAGGCCGAGCAACCGTGCCAGCTGCGCGAAGCCGGGGAACGCCGGGGTCGGCAGCAGGATCGAGGTGCCGGGATCGGTGGTGCAGGCCAGCGCCAGATGCAACGCTTCGCTGGCGCCGGTGGTGACGATGACGTCGCCCGGGTCGACGCCGAACAACTCAGCCACGGCGTTGCGCAGCGACCAGTCCCCGGCGACGTCCCCGTAGCCGAGCGTCAGCGCCGGGCTCGGCCTGGTTCGCTGCATCACCGCGGCGGTGACGCGCAGTTGCGGCGAGCCGTCACCACGCAGATCCATGTCACCCGCGCCGACCGGGAAGTCGGCGTAGCGGTGCGCTGCGATCCTGCCGGCGCGGTGACTCACCCGTGGCGGGGTCACGCAACCACCGCCGCAGCCTCAGCCCGCCACCCCGCGCGCAGGCCGTCGGCACGCAGCGACGGCACCCGATCGTGGGCCGCGACCAGCCACAACGCCGCCAGCTGCATGTCGATGCCGTCGTCGGCGGCGAATGTGCGCAGCGCCTGCTCCTCGACGGGCGTCAGGTTCAGCGCGCCGCAGACCATCGGCACCAGGTCCGGCAAAGGCCGGCCGGCCAGCTGGGCGAGCTCCTCGCGGTGGGAAAGGAACAGCTCCAGCCGGCCGGTTAGCTGTTCTCCGGGGAAGCGGTGCCGTGCGAGGACCAGTTCCGCGGACAGGTTCCCTCCGCCGCGGCCGAGGCCGAGGACGGACACGTCCAGCCACCGCGCGCCGGACACGACCGCAGCGAGGGCGTTGGCGTAGCCGAAGCTGAGGAAGTCGTGCGCGTGGAATCCGACCGGCACGTCGGTGACCGCGCGCACAGCCGCGACAAACTTGGTCACCTGGGCTGGATCGAGCGCGCCGCAGGTGTCGGCGACGTAGAGCACGTCCGGTTCCGTGGCGTCGGCGATCCGTGCGGCGTGCTCGGCCAGCTCACCGGGCCGATACCGGGAGGCGAGGGCGATATTGACCGACACCCGCAGCCCTGCCTCGTGCGCCCGGCCAGCCAGCCGGGCGATCGGATCGAGCCAATCGGGGTGGTAGACCAGCCGGATCAGATCCAGACCGGCGTCGGCGTAGGCGTCCACGTCCAGACCGCTGCCGCTGTCGAGGGCGGTGGGGTGCACCATCGCGGCGAGGCGAACTCCGTCGAACCGTGCGGCGGCGAGATGCTCCGGACGCAGGTGCGCACCGACGCCAGCGACGGCGACGCCGTGCTCGAGCGGTACCCCGCCGAGATAGCCCAGCTCGACGACGTCGACGCCGACCGGGCCGACAGCGGCAGGGTGGGTCATGATCACGTCGCAGGGCCAGTGGAAGTCGGTCTCGAATCCGCCGTCGCGCAACGTCACGTCCAGCACGTGCACCCCGGGCAGCGTGCCGGTAGCGGGCTCGGCCACGTCGTGACGGTCGAAGTGGTCACGCATCCGGGCCTCGCAACGCCGCGAAGACCGCAGCCGCCGCCTCAGCCGGTTCCAGGCCGGCCCGGGCGGTGCACAGCCGCACCCGTCCCGGCGAGCCGAAGCCATCGCCGGGCGTCAGCAACGCCGGTGCCGGGCTCGGCGCGTCTTGCAGCACGCCAGGGTGCCCGAGGTCGCGGTTGCACCAGACGTAGAGGCCGCCGTGTGACAGCACGACCACCCCGAGCTCGGCCAGGAGCTTCACGGTCTCGTCCCGAACTCGGTCGACATCCAGGCGGACCTCGGCCAGCCAGCCCGTGGCGGCCGGGCTGGACAGCAGCTGGTGGGCGAGCCGCTGGTCGACCACGCTGGTGCCGGACGCGTACGTGCCGCGGAACGCGCTGAGGTTGCTGATGACGTCGCAACGTCCGACGAGGAATCCGACCCGCAGACCGGCGGTCGTCAGCCACTTCGACGTCGAGTCGACGATGAGGTGCGTGCGTGGGTCGTACGCCGGCGCGAACATGGCCGACACCGGCTTGGGTCCGAACCAGCGGTATACCTCGTCGGACAAAACCGCCATCCCGAGCTCGGATGCGGTGGCGAGGAGCTGGTTGAGTGACGCCTGGTCGATCGTGACCCCGGTTGGGTTGTGCGGGTAGTTCAACACCAGCACGCTCGGCCGCTGCTGGCCCCGCGCCAGCGTCCGGAGCAGGTTCGGGTCGGCGGCGAACGCTGCCGGGCTGTACGGCATGACCGGCACGTCGAACCCAGCTGCCCAAATCCGGTACGGTTCCCAACCTGGCTTGGGCAGCAGCAGTCCGTGGCCGCCGTGCTGGTTGAGCAGGTACCGCAGTGCGAGTGCAGCGGCCTCCTTCCCACCGGCGGTGACCAGGACCTGATCGGGGTCCCCTGCGCCAGCTGACAGCGGCGGGCGACTGTCCCGCGTAGACGCTCCCGCCAGCAGGTGCTGCAGGAACGCTGCTCGTAGCCGTAGGTCACCAGTCGGGTGGCCGTACCCGAGCAGGTCCAAGTCAGCGACCGCCGTGCCGAGTTCAGCACGAACCGGCCCTGGCAGCGGGTACCGCGCCTCGCCGGCGGCGAGGTCAACGCCGCCCGCCGCACCGTTGGTCAGGTTGGATGCCGGAGATCGGCGGGCGTAGCCGCTGCCATCCAATGCGCTGAACGTCCGACGCCATGCAGAATCGATCATTGGGGCACCAGCGTGAGAGAGCCACGCTTGGTGGCGGCACCGGGCAGCGCGTTGAGCGCGCCGAGCCGTGCCCTACCCGCACCACCGGCGACCCAATCCAGGTTGTCCACGTCGCCGACCTGCGCGTCCATCCGGGCCACCATCCGGTGGTAGAGCCGCTGCTGCGAGTCGGAGAAGAAGTAGCCCATCAGGCCGCTGTAGACCAGCTTTCCGGGCTCGGTCAGCCGTAGCACGGTGCCGTCGACGGCGGCGAGGCCCTCTGCGACCAGTGCGTCGATCCGAGGCCGGAGCGCCTCCTCCAGCGACAGCACCGCCAGGTCGGCGAGGTCGAAGGTCAGCCGCTTCGGCCAGAAGACCAGGCCCTTCTCGTAGCCGTGGTATGGCATCGATGCCGCTACCGGCAGCTCACCCGCGCTGGCCCGTTGCACGTAGGTGCGTTCGTTGGCGTCGTTGTAGTACGCCAGGCCGCGCATCACCGAGTACGCGCCAGTCCCGACGCCGACGGCCTCGTCGCGGTAGCCGCCGTACAGGGTGCCGAACATGTATTTGGTCGGCGGGGCGGTTGGGTCGCCAAAGCAGTACATGTTCTGCTCGCTCATGACGCGCATGAGCTCGGTCCGCGCAGCGTGGAACATTGCTGCCCGCTCGCTCATGTCGGCCGGTCGCGGCAGCTCACCGCGGCGGATCTTGTCCATCCAGCCGGGCAGCGTCATCACGTAGTCGACCGGGTAGATCGATACGCTGCCGATCCCCGAGGTCGCGGCGACCTGGGCGTCCAGGAGCGCGGCGTCGCGGTCCTGGCCCGGGAAGCCGACCATCATGTCGAGGTTGGTGTTCGTGAAGTACTGCGTCGACCAGTGGATCGCGGCGCGCACCTGGTCGAGGCTTGCGGTGAGGTTCACCATGTCGCGGGTATTGGGCTCGAACGACTGAACCCCGAAACTCACCCGGGTGACGCCGAGCTCGGCGAGGGCCTGGAACTTGGCCTCGTCGACGCTCTTCGCCTCGAACTCGAACGAGATCTCCGCATCCGCAGCGATTGCGAACGCGTCTCGGATCACGGCGATCAGGTCGGCGATCTGGTCGACGGTCAGGATCGACGGAGTTCCGCCGCCGATGTACACCGCGTCGAGCGTCCACTGGCCGATCCGCCTCGTCGCGGCGACGGTACGCAGTTCCGTGTACAGCGCTGCCAGGTACGCGGCGACCCGATCAGGACTGGCGTTGGCCGACTTCACGAAGGGGCAGAACGTGCAGAGCGTGTCGCAGAACGGGATGTGCACGTACAGCGCCTTGTTGCCCGGCTGCGGATCGCCGGGGAATGTGAGGTTCTCCGCGGCCAGCAGCGCCCGGACCAGGGCCTCGTGGTCGCCGGTGTACTGCTGGTCGAAGAACGGGTAGGTGAACGATTCGAACGGCAACAGCGGCACGAGCGGCGACCGGACCATTGGGAACACCTCGATCGAGTTCGGCGGCGTCGGCCGCGCAGAGGGCTGGCTGGATGAGGGCGGCCTGCCGGCCGCTAGCGATCAAGTCGGCAGGCCGCAGGAGCTAGCGCCACGCGCTAGCGGACGATCACGCGCCGCCGACGACCCACTTCGTCACGAAACCCACCTCCCTCGAAGCTGCATTGATCGCTGAACGGCGGACGTTCGACGTTTTCGGGCTGCCGGTCGAGCTTCACGCTGCAATGAGCTGCACAGTTCGCGAACTTGGGCTGACAACCGGCGTCGTTGGCGGTGACATGCCTCGGCCGGATCGGTGAGGGATGACGTGCTCCCGCTGTCCCGTAGCGTTCGATCCACCTGCCGTTGAGTGAGGACCGTAAGCGGCGCGGCCAACTCGGGTGAAGACGCCTGCGTGGTACAGAGCGCTGGTACACGCGCTTGTACCCATCGAGGCCGTTGGGACCGAAGTGGGCCGCGGCCGGTCCGCCGTTGTGAACCATGCCCAACTCTGTTCCGAGGCCGAAGGTTCGTTGGGCCGGCGGGGCGCGGGACGGCCAGGAACGTGCAGACTCGCCATGGAGCTTCACTGCCAGTGTGCGAAACGCTCCAGGCGTTGCGTTGTGCGGGCAGGTTCGTCTCGACGCGGCGCAATTGTCAGAGACTCAGTGTTTCTGATCGCGACGGCGGCGGACCAGGTTGCGTGCCTGCTGTGTCGCCCCGATCACCAGCTACTGAGGTCAGCTGTAGGTGGTCCATTTTGCCGCGTTGTTGCCGCCTCTGATGCTGTCGAAGCGGAGGCGCCACTGGTGACGGATTCGCAGGTTGGTGTTAAGGATTGGTAGGACACTCGTGATGAGTTTCAGTTCGCGGATCTGCCGGAGCACCGGAAATCCGTCCCATCGCAAGATGTCGAAGCCGTAATCTGCGGCCAGCACATCGTGGGCGTCGCCTGGGTAGTCGAACCGAAGTTTGCCAACTGCGACGGGCGTCAGGTCCCATTCGCGCGGTCCGATGGCAGTGGAGTCGAAGTCGCAGATGATCGGGCCGTCCGGACTCATAAGAATGTTTCCGCTGAAGACGTCACCGTGGATAACGCCGGCTGGCAGTGTGAAGTTGACGTTGCCTAGGTCGCGCTCAGCCGAGTCAGTCAGCTGCTCCAGGAAGGCAAGCTCGTCGTCGGTCAAGCCGTCGGCGTCGTGAATCCGCTGCCGGATCTCAATGAAGGGATTCCATGCCGGCAGCTCGAACGGAGGTGCTGGCAGCGCCTCGAACATGCGGATGGTCGCAGCAAGGTCATGACCTGTCGGTCTGGCGCCGGTCTCAACCACAGCCTGCCAGGCGGTGACCAAGTGGCCATGTGCAGTGATCGGCTGCTGGATCCCGTCCAGCAGGCGAACGGCCGGCTGATGTCGCTCCTCCAGCCACTGCGCCACGCGAACGATCTTCGGCACCCGGCTGCGCATCGCCTCGGACCCGGCGATACGCAGCACAACCGGCGCGTTGGCAAGCCGGAAGACGGCGTTGTTGGTGAACTTGATCAGCGTGGCGTCGCGCACGTCAATGTCAAGGTGACGGCCCACTGCCTGGATGACCGCGTCCAGAGTCTGGGGCGTCAATCGATCATGCTGCTGAGCGTCGCGTTCGTTGGAAGTCATACCTTTCGCAGCGTAGCAATCCGGGCCATGAGGTCGCGAACGTCGGAGTCGCCGGCGCGCACTGCTGCTTCGGCCGCCAACGGCTCGAGGCGATCAATGGTGCGCACCGACCGTACCCGTTCCGCGAGATCGACTGCCTGATGTCCTGCCGCCACGCCCTCCGCAAGGTTGCCGAGTTGGAAGTGCACGGTGGCGAGGGCGGTCAGCTCGAAGGTGCGGCTGCGTGTCTCGGCCTCGTCGCGGAGGTCCAGACATGCGGTGAGCGAGGCTACTGCGTCATGCAGATGATGCTCTTTGCGGTCGCGCGGCAAAGCGGCATGCGCCATGCCGATCAAGGCGGTCAAGTCCGCCTCGCCGAAAAAGCGAACCCAGATCGGGGCCGATGCGAGGTCCGCGCGGCCGAACTCGTCCCGTGCGCGATTGATGGACTTCGCGGCCTGGCCGGCGTCGCCGAGGAGGCCGTATGTCCACGCTTCGTTTGCGCAGAGCAATGCCACGGTCAGGTCGCTTCCAGAGTCCTGTGCTGCGATCTGGCCGAGTTGAAAGAACCGCAGAGCTTGTTGCAGCAGTCCGCGGTGTAGGTGAAGGCGACCCATCCGGTAGAGGACGTTGGCAACGAGTGAAGAATCTTCGGCGTATCGTGCCTGCTCAAGGGCCCGCGCGAAGTGGCTACGGGCAGCGGAGTACAGGCCGACGTCGAAGGACGTCCATCCGGCGAGGTTGTGCAGGTCGGCAAGTGCCTGATGGAGCCGACGCTCGATATCCTGCCCTCGGTCGGCTGTCAACAGTCGTTGTGCCCACATGACCTGGGCGACTACCGCGTCGCGGCACGCTCCGCCACCAAAGCGGTAGTCCAGGGCCCTCATGGTGGCAGTCACGTGCTCGATGTTCTCGACGTCGGCAACGCCGACCCGGTCCGGAACCGGACTACGGTCCGATTCGACGGGCTGCCACCAGCGCGCGACATCGTGGACCGCAGCGCCCATGGTCACGTTCGCCGCGTGAGCGAGCAGTTGCCGAACCTCCTCGCGTTCATCAGCGTCTGGTGAGCAGGTAGCGCCAACGAGATCGAGCACGTCTGCGGCCGTCGCGTCATAGGCAAGACCCATGTATCCCCGCGGAACCCCGAGGCCATCGGCGATGCGGGCCAGAAGGTCGTACGAGGTGATGCGACGCCCGGTATGCAGCACCGAGTAGATCTCCGAAGGCGCCTGGCCGGTCAGTGCACCGATCGCTCTATGGGAGAACCCAGCATGGTTCAGCCGCGCGTACACCGTCTTGAGATCGTGACGCGCCAGGGCTACGCGCATCGCAGGATGCTCAAGCACCGGCGATGGAACCTTCAGCCGCGCAGCGCCGTCAACGGACATCACCGCTCCTAATGTGGCCGGGCGTGTCCGTACCGTAACCGCTCCGGTATGGAAACTGAAGCTCGCGGAATCGCCCGTCCCGCTCCATGAGGCTCCGGACGCTGAACATCGTCTCGTATGCAGGCCCCATCAGTGACTAGTGGAGCTAGTCGGCCTTGCTAGCCGCTCGGAGAACCGGCGCATCCGACTGTAGGCGCTGCTTGGGCGCAGGAGCGGTCCTATCGCAAGCTCTCGATGGATGTGACGTACCGCGTCGGGTGGAGCGCAATCGGTGAGCAGGCTGCCTGTTCCCGTGACAGCCCACAACCCGGCCCAGCCGCCAACCCGGGAGGTGAATCAGTGGAAACAGCGACCGTGCCAACGTGTGATGGTGGCCCGCCGGACTCCATTGGCTTGCCGACGGCTTGGCACGTTGCCCCGTCGATCTTGCGCGCGGCCGTCCCTCCGCCCGGGCCGGGCTCGTCGTCGGCGAAGGCGACAACTTCGACTACGCCGGCCAAATCTGCGCAAGGTCGCTTCGCGGCAGAACTGCGGTGCCGTCGAAAAGCGGCTGGTTGTTCCCAGCGTGTCGTTGGCGAGGCTGTTTTCGCCAGTCGCGAGTGGGTGACGAAGATAGAGGCTGGTTGTCGTTGGCCAGACCGCCATTTCGCCGAAGCTGTTGATCGTCTCCTTGGCGCTGGCACCGAGCTGCTGCAACTCTGGACCGAGGGCGACGCGGAACGAACTGTGGCCCAGCGCCAGCGGGCGATCACTGAACGGCGCCAAGGTCCACGCGAATTGCCAGCCGCGCGCGGTGATCAATCGATTCGTCAGGTGCTTGGCAGGGCCAATGACGGCTTTGCGGTGGCGCCGGAGATCATTGTCGTCGCGATCACTGCGCTCATGCGAATCGTCGCTGACCGAATCGACGGCGGCGAGATTGTCCGACAGGTCGGCGATCTGGAACAACGAGCGATGCTGCGCGAATTCAGCAGCGTAAGACTACGAGTGGTTGTCTCGCTGGCGCTCGACCTTGCCGGCGCCTCCGATCTGCTCAACCTACCCCGAGACGAGCCACTGCGAGCGCGGCTGACCCGACTGACTCTGTTGGATGAGGGGTTCGATCAATCGACTTGGTCGACGTCTGCAAGCTCCACGCGCGTCGACGGTGCACCGAATCCGGCCGACGCGGCGGACCCGAGCCGCTGGACGGCGCCGTCCGCACGCACGACACAGTCTATTGAGCGGCCGCCCAGACGTGCTGTGTCGCTGACGAGTAAAACGGTGCACGACGCTCCACGGTTTGCGGCTCTGGACACGCCAGGACCTGCGGCTGGAAGGTCGCAGGTAAACAACGGCGCCGGCCGGCCGCCGCCGCTCGCCGATCAGGTCGAGCTGTTCGGCCACTCAGCAGACGCGCTGGTTCTTGACATCAAGCTGCGGACGGACGGATTGTCGACTGCCCAGCTCGCGCTGGACCACCGATTTGCGGAAACACCGCGCGGGGGCATGGCTGACTTCCTAGGCGCCCCGAGACGTATACGCCGACCATCCAGGCGTGGCCTTGGGCCGCGGTGTGGTGCCCAGACCCACGGCCTCAACGGCCAACGTCGGCCAGAGCCAGCGGCCCATGGCGGCAGCGAACCGCGACGTCGAACCACTGATGGTCGGGTACAACCGGCGTGCGCGAGTGCTGTACCACGCCGCGCCCTGTTGCGCTCTGCCGGGATCTGCGGGAATGAATGCGATCAAGGCCGTGGCGCGGCATATGAGACGTCCGCCGGCTGCCGTTCGCAGATGGCTGCGGTGGCCGGCGGCACCAACCGTGATCCGCCTGCGTCGAGCCGGCGATCGAGATGCGGAACACCGGTCGAGCGGGCTGCGCGAACAGCCTGGGCAGGTTGCTCCATCAGGGCACAGGGGGAGGCGAGGGTGGCTACGTCCACCGGGACGAGCGGCGACGACCATGCGCTGTCGGTCATGGGCTCCGCGCTGCGGTACCAGCACCGAACTGCAGCGAACGGCGCATGTGCGGCTGGTTGTCGACAGCAGGTGCCGTGCTCGGGTCAGCGGCTCGGGACGTATGCGCTGCAGGCGGCGGGCGGGTCTTGGCATGAGCAGTTCTCGGCCCGGGTTGACGTGCTGACGAGCGGGATCCGGCATGACGGTTGAGACGCGACGGGGCGCGTTGACCGACGAGACCGGCCCGGTCGACCACGGCCGCTCCGCTGATACCGGCACGGCTCCGGGAGGCGCGGCGACACGGGGTGTGGCGGGGTCCGATTCGATCCGTGGCTCGCTGGCAGCACAGGCGACCGACCTCGTCAACGACGGCGTGACCGATGCGTGCTCCACGTTCGGCGTGGATCTCGAGCCCCGGCCAGCCCGGCTGCACGGCGGGTTGTCCGACCGGACCGCCGCCACATGCACGGCTGCGCGGCGCTCTGCACGGCGGCGGCCGTCGGCGCCGATGAGGAGGCGGTAGGCATGAGGATCACTGGGAAGCTGATGGTGCTGGTCGTGGTGCCGTTGGTCGCTGTGGTGGCCTTCGCCGGGCTGGCGCTGGTGTCCGCGGGTGGCCAGGCTCTGCGTGCTGACCGGCTGCGGTCGCTGGTGGTCGCCGGTGAGGCTGCCGGGGATCTGGCGTCGCGGTTGCAGACGGAGCGGGTGACCGCGGTTGAGGCGCTGGTCGGCCGGCCTGCCGGGGCGGTTGACGCCTACCTGCAGAAGGCCGCGGCGACGGATGCGGCGGCTGACCGGTTCCGTGGCGCGCAGTCGCAGCTGTCGCAGGTGCCGGGCGGCGTCCAGCGATTGCTGGACCGCGTTGACGCCGGCATTGGGCAGCTTGCGGCGCTGCGGGCGCGGGTGTCCTCGGGCAAGGGTGCCGCGTCGGCGCTGGTGTTCGCGTACCGAATCTTGATCGCTGACCTTGTCTCCTACCGCGAATCGATGGCCCAAGCCGGCGGCGCCCCGGCGGATATCGCTGACCGCATCCGCGCGGCGGCGGCCCTGTCCAGGGCGGTGGAGTTCGTGGGGTTGCAGCAGGTGGCGGCGCTGCGGGCGACGGAGTCGGAGCAGCTGACACCGGCGGCGTATCAGGACATCACCGCTGCGCGGACCGGCTACGCCGAGGCGGCGCTCACGTTCGGCGCGTTGGCGGCACCCCAGTGGCTGGATTGGCTGGACGGCGCGCTGACCGGCGATGACGTGGTCGCCGCGCAGCGCTTGGAGGACACCGTCGCGCGGATCCGCCCGGGTGCCCGTCTGGGGCTGGACCGCGCTGGGTGGACGTCGGCGATGAGCGCCCGGATCGAGCAGCTGCACCAGGTGGAGATCCGCATCGACGCGGAGATCGTCGCGGACGTAACGCAGCTGCGGGATGACCAGCGCTGGGTGACCGCGGTGGAGTTCGCCGCGGTGCTGGCCGCGGTGGCGGCGGTGATCGGGTTGGCGTTGTGGCTCGGCCGGCCGATGATCCGAGGTCTGCGGCGGCTGCGGGACACAGCCCGGCGGGTGGCGCGCCAAACGCTGCCCGCGGAGGTGGCCCGGCTAGCCGACCATGAGGTGCTGGGCGGACTAACTCCGGAGCAGTTCGCCGACAGCACCCCTGCCCCCGTGGACGTGCGGGGGCGCGACGAGCTGGCCGAGGTAGGTGCGGCGTTCAACGCGGTGCACCGTGAGGCGGTTCGGGTCGCCGCCGAACAAGCAACCACCCGGGTCGGGATCGCCGCGATGTTCGAAAGCCTGGCCCGGCGTGGGCAGGGACTGGCTGGGCAGCTGGTCGCCGAGCTGGATCGGCAGGAGCGCGGCGAGGAGGACCCGGACCGGTTGGCACAGTTGTTCCGCCTGGATCATCTGGCCGCGCTGCTGACCCGGACCAACGACAGCCTGCTGGTGCTGGGTGGCGGCGCGTCGGCGCGTCCCCGCCGCCAGGACGAGCCGATGGTCGACGTGCTGCGCGCGGCGCAGGGCCAGATCGAGCAGTACACGCGGATCGAGTTCGGGTTCATCGATGACCTGGTCGCCATTCGGGCCACGGCGGTGGACGACCTGGTGAAGCTCCTCGCCGAGTTGATGGACAACGGCTGCAGCTACTCCCAGGCCGCGGTCACCGTGTCGGCCAGGGTGCTCACCGATCGGGTGGTCATCCAGATCGTCGACGCCGGCATCGGCATCGACGCAGACCGGCGGCGCGGCTTCAACGAGCGCCTCGCGTCCGAGCACGGCCCGCTGGACCTGGCGGCGGTGCGGGCGATGGGCCTGACCGTGGTCGGTCGGCTTGCCGCCCGCCACCGGATCCGGGTGGAGCTACGGCCGGCCCAGCCCGGCACCATCGTCGACGTCACCGTGCCGGCGCACGTGTTCACCGTCGACACCACGCCACGACGGGCACTGGACACCGGCCATGCTCCGGTCGCGGCCCTCACCGGTGCTCGCGCCGGCGGCGGTCTGGGCGCTGGACCGGTTCCGGCCAGACAGCCGCGGGAACCAAGCGCGCCGCCGGCGGCACCGCTGTTCCAGGTCGACGGACCGGCGGCGCCGCCGCAGCCCCGACCGGCCGCCTGGCCGCCGAGCATTCCCGTGGCCGGGCCGGGGCCGGCAGCAGCCGACCTCGACGACACGGTGGAGGTACGCCTGCCGATCTTCGAAGCGGTCCAGGGCAGCTGGTTCGTCTCGGCGCCAGCGTCGCCCCCGGCCGTCGATGCCGACGGCGTGCCGGTGCCACCACCGGCCGAACCGTGGCAGATGACGGCGGACACCGGCTGGCAGGCCGCTGCGGCGGCAGCACAGCCGGCGGTCGGTGCGATCACCCGTACCGGCCTGCCCCAACGCGACCCGATGGCCAACCTGGTGCCCGGCAGCGTCGAGCAGGGCGGCCAGCCTGCGGTGCCAGCGGCGGAGTACCGCGACCCGCAGGCCGTGGCCGCGAGCCTGGCCGCCTACGGCCGGGGCCTGGCCCGCAACAGCCGCACCGGCGCGCACATCCACTCGACCTCGAACGTTTGACAGCCCATCCCTTGAGGAGCGAACCGTCGTGACCGTCGATGTGAACTTCCTACTGAACGACTTCGCCGCCCGGGTGCCGAAGGTCACGCACATTGTGGCTGTGTCGGCCGATGGGCTGCTCGTCGCCCGAAACCACAGCCTGCCCAGAGATGCCGCGGAACGGCTGGCCGCGATCGCATCCGGTCTGGTCGCGTTGCTGCACGGCGCGGCCAACAACCTGGAAGCCGGGCAGGTGGTGTCCAACCTGACCGAGATGACGGGCGGGCTCATGTTCACCATGTCGGTGTCCAACGGCGCGCTGCTTGCCCTGGCGGCCCCGGGGTGCGACATCGGGCAGGTGGGCCACGAACTGGCCGAGCTGATCAATCGGGTCGGACCCGCGTTGCGCCCGCAGGTACGGGCCGACGCGCTGACCGCGTCCGCGGTGGCCGGATAGGTGCGGGCATGGCAGCCACAGCGGCGCGAACCGTCATGCAGGCGGCAGTGACGTCCGGGGTCACGGCGGCGCGGTGCACACCGGTGAAGATCGTGATCGCGGGTGGGTTCGGCGTGGGAAAGACCACGATGGTCGCCTCGGTGTCGGAGATCGACCCGGTCACCACCGAGGTGGCGATGACCGCGGCGAGCCGGGCGCTGGATGACACGAGCGCCGTGCCGGCCAAGACGGCAACCACGGTGGCGATGGACTTCGGCCGCATCACCCTGCCCGAAGACCCCAGTGGCATAGCGCTGTTCCTGTTCGGCGTGCCGGGTCAGCAGCGGTTCTGGTTCATGTGGGACTCGGTCTGCCGCGGCGCGCTCGGCGCGATCGTCCTGGTCGACGTGCGGCGACTGAGGGACAGCTTCGGCCCGATCGACTACTTCGAGCGGACCGGGCTGCCGTTCGTGGTGGTCGTCAACCAGTTCGACGGCGCACCCGAGCACCCCGAACCGGAGCTCCGCGACGCGCTCGCGCTGCCTGCATCGGTGCCGGTGCTGGCCTGCGACGCCCGCCACCGCGAAGGCGCCAAGCAGGTCCTGATCACCCTCGTCGAGCACCTTCTAGCCCGGCGGCTCCGACCGCCCGGCACCGGTGCCCGCTAAGCCCACCAACCCCTCAGGAGCAGACACATGCAACAACGACGAACGCGGCACCACGCGACCTGGGCGACCCGGCCAGCCTGGGCGACCCGGCCAGCCTGGGCGACCCGGCCAGCCTGGGTGCTCGCGGCGTGCCTGGCGATGACCGGCTGCGGCGGCAGCAACGCTGGCGACACCGGCACCGAGACGGTGAAGATCGGGTTCGTGGGCAGCCTGTCCGGGACGTACCAGGACGTCGGGCAGGAGATGCGCGATGGGTTCCAGCTCTACCTGGACACCCACGGCGGCCGGTTCGGCGGCCGGAAGGTCGACCTCGTCGTCGCTGACGAAGGCAACGGCGCGGCCACCGCCCTGCCCGCGGCCACCCGACTGGTCAAGGACGAGCACGTCGCAGCACTGGCCGGGATCGTGGCGTCCGGGTCGTATCTGGCCATCTCCGCGCTCGCCGCCGAACACAAGATCCCGCTGATCGGGTCCAACGGCCGGCCCGACACCGAGAACTCCGACTGGCTGTGGACCACCAGCTTCCGGTCACCGGACCCGGGTACCGCGATCGCCCCGTACATCAAGGAGCACGTGGACGGGCCGGTGTGGGCGATCGGCCCGGACTACAAGGGCGGCTACGACCAGGTCGGCGGGTTCGTCGACACGTACACCAAGCTCGGCGGGAAACTCGCCAACCCGGGCGGCAAACCGACCTGGACACCGTTTCCGGCCACCCCGAACTACCTGCCGTACTTGTCGCAGATCGCCAAGTCCGACGCCAAAGCGGTGTACGCGTTCTTCGGCGGGGAGAACGCGATCGGGTTCGTAACCCAGTACAAGCAGTCCGACGCGCGGAACCTGCCGCTGTACGGGGCGTTCCTGACCGAAGGCCCCGTTCTGCAAGCCCAGGGCCCGGCAGCCGAAGGCATCTGGAACGTCCTCAACTACAGCCCGGACCTGGACAACGCTGCGAACCGCACGTTCATCGCCGAGTGGTCCACCCGCCACACGGACCGGTCGCCGACCACGTACGCGATGGCCGCCTACGACGCCGCCGCCGTCCTCGACAAGGCCATCGCCAGGATCAGCGGCAAGGTCACGCCGGTGAAGATCAACGAGGCGATCGGGCAGCTCGGGCAGATCGACAGCCCGCGCGGCAGCTGGCAGTTCAGCCCCAGGAACCACACCCCGATCCAGCACTGGTACCTGCGCGTGGTCCGCCGCGACGGTACCCAACTGGCCAACCGGGTCGTCCAGGACCTGGCCACCATCGGCGCCTGAACAGCCCTCTTTCCATCCTTTCCATCTGTCCGAGTTTGTCGGCGAGAGGACAAACCTGCCGTGGGCCCGCTCAATGCCCTCGATGCCTACCTGATCCCGGTCATCGACGGGGTCGCCTACGGGTTGCTGCTGTTCACCCTGGCAGCCCCCTTGACCCTGGTGTTCGGGGCGGGCGGGGTGCTGAACCTGGCCCACGGCAGCCTCTATGCCCTCGGCGCCTACGCCGCCGCGCTCATCAGCGACGGCTCCTGGACCAGCCTCGCCCTCGCCGCGGCCGCCGGAACCTTCGCCGGCGCGGCGGGTGGCGGGCTGCTGTCCGCGGCCCTCATGCCGGTCACCGGCCGGGGGCACTTGGCGCAGGCGCTGCTCACCTTCGGTGTCGCGCTCGTAGCCGGCGCAGCGCTCGTCCTGGCCTTCGGCCCGGACAACCTGCGCCCCACTGTCCCGGCCGGGCTGGACACCACGGTCAGCCTGGCGGGGCACCGGTACCCGGCGTACCGGCTGGCGTTCATCGCCATCGCGGCGGCCCTCGCCGCAGGCGGCTGGCTGGTCCTGGCCCGCAGCCGAGCCGGGGCCCGGCTGCGGGCCATGGTCGACGACCCGCACATGCTCGCCTGCCTGGGCACGAACCCCCGCACCGTCCTCGCCGCCGTCCTCACCGTCGGTGGCGCGCTGGCCGGCCTGACCGGGGTGCTCGGCGCGCCGATCATCGGACCAGGTCCGGGCACCGCGGACACGGTGCTGCTGCTGTCGCTGGTGATCGTCGTGGTCGGTGGGCTCGGCTCGGTCGGCGGCGCGGTCGCCGCCGCCGTCGGGGTCGGGCAGGTGCAAAGCCTCGGCGTGGTCCTCGCCCCGACGTGGACGCCGTACCTGCTGTTCGCCGCGATGGCCCTCGCATTGCTGGTGCGGCGCCAGCCGCTCCCGACCGGGGGTCACGCATGAGCCGCAGTTGGCGCGCGGTGCTGCGCCGTGGCAGCGGCCTCCCGGCACCGGTGTGGGGGCTGGCGACGACGGCGGCCCTCGCCACGGCCGGGTGCCTCGCAGACCCGTACACGCTGAGCACCTGGACCCGGATCCTCAGCCTCGGCCTGCTCGCCCTCAGCGTCGCCGTCCTGGCCGGGACCGCCGGGCTGCCCAGCCTCGGGCAGGTCGCCCCGTACGCCGTCGGCGCCTACACCACGGCGATCCTGGCCCGCCACGGCATCACCGCCGGCCCGGTCCAGCTCGCCGCCGCCGCTGCTGCCGCGGCCGTGTTCTGCCTCCCCATCGGCATCGCCGTGTCCCGCACCCGCGGGATCACGTTCCTGATGGCCACCCTCGCCGTGGGCGAGTTGACGGCGGTCGCGGCCGGGCAGTGGACGACGGTCACCGGCGGCACCGACGGCCTGGCCGGCATCCCCGCCACCCAACCGTGGTGGGGGACCGCGCCGATACTCGAGGACCAGGCCGTCTACGGCTACGCCGTCGCCGTCGCCGTGGCGGTCACCGCCGTCCTGTGGTGGACGCTGCGGACACCGGCCGGGCTGCTGCTGCAAGGGTGCCGCGACGACGAGACGCGGATGCGGGCCAGCGGGCACCCTGTCGCCCGGTACCTCGTCGCCGCCTACGTCGGCGCCGGTGCGATCGCCGGGATCGGCGGCGCGCTGCTGGTCACTGGACAACGCTATGTCTCACCCGGCGACGTCGGGTTCGAGGTCTCCGCCCTGGTGCTGCTCGCCGTGACGATCGGCGGTGGCAGGTCCCTCGGCGGCGCCCTCGCCGCGGTCGCCCTCGTCGCCCTCGTGCGGGACTGGGCCGCCGCCACCGTCCCCGGCCGCGGCCCGCTGCTGCTCGGTGCGTTGTTCATCGCCGCGGTGTACGTGCACCCGAAGGGCATGGTCGGACTCGGCCGGCGCCGCCGACAGCACCCGCCGGTCGAGGTGGAGGTGCCGTCGTCATGACCCAGACGTCCAGGCCGCAGCTGTCCGCCCGAGGGCTGACCCGCCGATACGGCGCCTTCCTCGCAGTCGATGACGTCGACCTCGACCTCGCGGCCGGGGACCGGCACGCGCTGATCGGACCCAACGGAGCCGGGAAGAGCACCCTGCTGAACCTCCTCGCAGGCACCATCCGGCCCACCGCCGGACAGGTCGTCCTCGCCGGGCGGGACATCACCCGCCTCCGCCCGGCCCGCCGCGCCCGGCTCGGCATCGGCCGCACCTTCCAGACTCCCGCCGTCCTGGAATCGCTCACGGCGCTGGACAATCTGGTCGTCGCCGCGTGGCGGCACACCGGCACGCACACCGCGTGGCGGCCCGCCAGGCGCCGCACACTCACCGCCCGTGGCCTGCACCGCCTCGACGAGGTCGGCCTCGGCGACCACGCGCACACCCCCGCCAGGGAACTCTCGCACGGGCAACGCCGGCTCCTGGAGATCGCCGGAGCGCTCAGCGCCGACCCGGCCGTGCTGCTGCTCGACGAACCCGCCGCCGGCCTCGCCGAACACGACCTGACCCTGCTGCTGGACGCGTTGCGGCGGCTGCCGGCGCAGACCGCGGTGCTGCTCGTGGAACACAACCAGGACGTGGTCACCACCCTCGCGCACACCGTGACCGTCCTGCACCACGGCCGGGTCCTGGCCACCGGCACCCCGCACGCCATCCACACCCACCCGGCGGTCGCTGAGGTCTACCTCGGCACCCCTCACGGGACGGGGTGAGCATGCGGCTGTCCCTGGAGCAGGTCAGCGCCGGCTACGGCGGCGGCGTGGTCGTGCACCGCATCGACCTGTCCGTCCCGGCCGGGACGGTGCACGCCGTCGTCGGGCATAACGGCGCCGGCAAAACCACCCTGCTGCACACCATCGCCGGGCTCATCTCACCAGCCACCGGCCGGATCCGCCTCGACGGCATCGACCTCACCCGGCAGCCCGCCCACCGGCGGACACGAGCCGGCATCGGCTACGTGCCGCAAGGCCGACGGGTGTTCGCCTCGCTCACCGTCGCGGAACACCTCGCCATCGCCCAACGCCACACCACCACCGGGACTTCGACTGCGGCGCGGTGGACCCCGGACAAGGTCCTGGAGCTCCTGCCGCACCTGGCCACCCGGCTGCGGCACCGCGGCGCGCACCTGTCCGGCGGCGAGCAGCAGATGCTGGCCATCGCCCGTGCCCTGCTCACCCAACCGGCGCTGCTGCTGCTCGACGAACCCACCGAAGGGCTCGCCCCCGCCATCACGGAGCAGATCAGCCGCACCATCACCGCCCTCGCCGGCGATGGCCTCGCCGTCCTGCTCGCCACCCCGCAACCCGATCTCGCCCGCGCGGTCGCCGACCACACCAGTGTGCTGACCGCCGGGCGGGTCACTGCCCACCTCGACGCACCCACCATCCGCGCCGACCCCGACGGACTGCGCGCGGCACTCACCCCCGGCACCCCCAGCAGCACCTCCGCCGGGACGGCCGCCGCGGCAACACCTGACCAGCGGCCGGGACGAGCCGCTGTCTGGATCGACACCCTCCCAGCTCCAAGCACCGCATCCACAACGACCACAGGAACCACCGCGACAGGAGGACTTTCGTGAGCAGCACCACCGTCACCGACGGCATCGAGGACCGCGCCGCCTACGCGCTCGGCAACAGCGCGGACAACGCGGCTGACCGGCTCACCGCACTGGATCACTTCCTCGACCCGTTCACCACCCGCGTCCTGGACGAGGTGCCGCTGCGGCCCGGCGACCGGTGTCTGGAAATCGGCCCTGGCAGCGGATCAATCGCCCGCTACCTGGCCGGTCGGGTCGGCCCGACCGGCCAGGTAGCCGCGGTCGACCTGGACCCCAGCCGGCTCGCCCCCGGCGGCAACCTCGACATCTTCCAGCACGACATCCGCGACGGGCTGCCGCTCGACGGGCCGTTCCACCTCATCCACGCCCGGCTGGTGCTGGTGCACCTGCCCGAACGCTACGACGTCCTCCGCACCCTCGCCGGTGCCCTCGCCCCCGGCGGGTGGCTGGTCCTCGGCGACTTCGGCGACACCCCCATGACCGTCTACAGCAGCCCCAGCGACAGCGACACCGACCTGTACATCCGCGTCGTCTACGCGCTGCAACACGTCCTGGAAGGCCACGGCGTCGACATGGCCTGGGCCGACGCCACCCACACCGCTATGCGAAACGTCGGCCTCCACAACGTCCACGCCGTCGAGCACGCGGAAAGCTGGTCCGGCGGCAGCACCGCCATGCGCATGCACCACGCCAACACATCCCAGACGCAGGACGAGCTGCTCCAGCACGGAATCACCACCGCCGACCTGGACCGCTTCCGCGAGCTGGTGGCCGATCCCGGCTTCATCGCCCGCTCCTACCGGTTCGTGTGCACCCGCGGGCAACGACCGCTCCAGTAGACGCCATGCGCCGGCACCGTCACTCCGCTCATCCAGCGCGCCGCGTGACTCGACCGGTCCGGCCCCCTGCCGCTGTGCCGCCGCCTCCATCCCCGTTGGCGGCGGCCGGCTCAACCCCACTCGACGCGAACTGCCGAACCAGACGTGGAAGCAACCGTGACCTTCGACCCAGCCGACCAGCCAACTGCCGTGCCGGCCAACCCCAGCGCCGGGGTCCGCCCACCGGCCGGGCGCTCCGGCTCGCTCGCGACAGCGTGGTGCCGTGCGAGGACCGGCACGCCGGTGATCGTGGCGACCGACGGCGAAGCGGCGGGCCATCCGTGAGCATGGTCCATCTGAAGCCGATCGAGACCCATGGTGCCGACCCGGGCGGCACGTTCGCGAGCGACGACGCCACGAGCGCCGGTCGTCACGCGGCACCGGATACGCCGACCGAGCTGGTCAATCTCGCAGGTGCACGACTGGCGGCCTACGACTTCACCGGCGCCTACCAACTCCTCATCGAGGTCCGCTCGCGGATAGAACACGGCGTGCCGGTCGACCACGTCGACGCTGTCGACGCCACCCGGATGCTTGCCGAAACGATGCTCGCCCTCGGCCAGGCCGACCAAGCCGCCGACGTGCTCGCCGACCTCGCCACATGGCCCGACTTCGGCCCGTACCAATCAGCCATGCACGCCCTCACCGAGGCACGGCTGTTGGCGGCGCAACACCGGCTCGACGACGCAACGGCCTGCTACCGCGACATCATCGACCGCAGCCGAGGCGCGCGGGAACCGATCCGCTGGCCGGTGCTGCTGGCGACCGCTGGCGCCGCCTCGCTCACCGCCGCGCAGGGACGGCCGGCAACGGCCGAACCGGCACTCACCCAGGCCTACACCTGCCTCGTCGACGAGTACGGCTTCGACCACACCGACGTGATCCGCGTCGGCGTCGACCTCGCCGAACTCCGCATCCAGCTCGGCGGACACGACGCCGCGTGGCAGCTTGCAGCGCAGCTGACCCCCGCGGCCCGCGCCCGCCTGGGCGGGCAGCACCCGCTCGTCACCCAGCTGAACAACCTCAGGAACCGGCTCACCGCAGCCCACCCCGACGACGAGCCGCGACCGGCCGTGACCTCCAACCGACCGGCCGCGCCGAGATCGGCAGGTCCGAACAGCAAACCCGGACGCCGGGAACCAGGCCGCCAGTCACTGCGGCACTGGACGCTGGTCGGGGTCGTCGTGTGCCTCGCTGCCGCGTCCGCGACCGCGGTCAGCGTGGCCGTCATCGCCAAGCTGGTGCCCGCCGGTGAGCCGGAGAGGAACCGGGCGCAGCCCACCGTTCCGGCCGCCACCCGCACTCCGTGGACCCTGGCAAGCCACGACACCTCGCAGCTGCGTCCGCCCGCTGACGTACGGATCGTGCGCGACACCGGCACGACGATCGACATCACCTGGACCGACCCCAGCGGCGGAACCCGGCCCACCATCGTGTTCCTCGCCCAAGACAACGCACCAGCGAGCGTCGCCGCGACCGTTCAGGCGGCCGCCACCCGGCGCCAGCTCACCGGACTTGACCCGAAGGCCCGCCGGTACTGCGTCGGCGTCGCCGTCGCCTACAGCCCCACCGCCATCGCCCGTGCTGCCGATGTGTGCACCACCAGAGCACCCGCCAGCCCAATCCAGGCCACTACCGCCCGCCGGAGCCTCCTCCGCAGCGCGACCGCAGCCCCTCCTTGCGACAGGACACATCCATGACGACCCGCCCAACACCGGACTTCGCAACCGACCCGAGCCCGGAGCCGACCTCGGACGTACTCGTGCGGATCGACACCTCTGTGGCGCACCCAGCGCGCCGCTACAACTACTGGCTGGGCGGCAAGGACCACTTCGCTGCCGACCGCGAGTCCGGCGACCTGATCGCATCGGCGTTTCCTGGCGTGCGGGAAGCTGCCCTGCAGAACCGCCGGTTCCTGCACCGCGCGGTCGCCTACCTGGCCGGCACCGCCGGCATCCGGCAGTTCATCGACGTCGGCGTCGGCATCCCACTGTCACCGAACACCCACGAGATCGTGCAAGGCATCGACCCGGCCAGCCGGGTCGTCTATGTCGACAACGACCCGATCGTGCTCACCCACGCCCGAGCCCTGCTCACCAGCCACCCTGAGGGCAAGACCGCCTACCTCGACGCCGACCTGCGTGACCCGGCCTCGATCCTGCACAACCCGGACCTGCACGGCACCCTCGACCTGTCCCAGCCGGTCGGTCTGCTGCTCGCCGCCGTCCCGCACTTCCTGAGCGACGACGAGGCGACACACGCCGTTGCCGAGCTTCTCGGCGTGCTCGCTCCCGGCAGTTACGTCGTGCTCAGCCACGGCACCACCGACTTCTGGCCCAGCGACACCGCCGCCCAGGTGCCGGGCCTGCAGCGCAGCACCGAGACGCAGTACCGCCCGCGTACCCGAGCACAGATCGCCGGCTTCGTCGCCGGGCTCCACCTCGTCGACCCAGAACCGGCGGTACCCGAGCCGGCCGCGAGTACCACCAACCTGATCGAGGACAGCGGCTCGCAGCTGGTGTCGGTCTTCCGGTGGCGGCCTGACGGTCAGGACGAACCGCAGCCACGTGACGACGAGGTGGCCTGCTACGGCGTCGTGGCCCGCACCGCCGCCACCGGCTGAGTCCTCGCCCGGCGCCGGCGGCACCGGTGACGCCGACCGCATCGCACGGTAGGCAGCCCCGGCCGTGACGCTGCGGCGACGCCGCCGTCCCGCCGGCTAAGACACCACGGCCGCCCGCGACCGCGTCACCGCCCGCCCGCTATCGACACCAACGGTCCGCAGCAGCCGGACCACAGCCAACCAGGAGACCGATGGAACACCCCGACACCGGGCCCGGCAGCCGAAGCACCCTCAGCGTCGGTGAACCCGCTCTCCCCGCGACCCAATTCACCCGGCGCTCTCGGACAAGCCGCCGGCTGCTGGCCATGACCGCGACCGCTGCGGCGATCCTTGTCGTCCTCACCACGGCCGCTGTGGCCGTCACGCGATCCGGCAACCACGCCACGCCCGGAGTTGCCTCGCCGACACCTGGGCCGACCCTCCCCGCATCTCCTACAGCCCCAGGGACCGCCGCGACCAACGAGACTGCCGGCCCGAGCGATGCCAAGGCCCTGCTGGAGCGGTTCGCCGACGACCTGCGCAATGCTCCTGCCGACCCTGCCCGCGCCCGATTCGAATACCTCAGCCTGCGGATCTGGGACTCGTTCGCCGCACCGCCCGCAGCATCTCCGGACGGCGCCGCGGCACCGGTCAGGCGGACCCAGCTGTGGACCTCCGGCCAGGGCAGCACCCGCGCCGTCGAACTCGACGAGAACCACGGCTGTCGGTTGCTGCGCGACGAGACCGGCACCGAACTCGGGCCCTTCGACGGGCCGCTGCCCCGTGACCCAGACGCCATCCGCCGGCACATCCTGCACGAACCGCAGCCGCCCGGCACCGTCATCGACGTCTTCGGACAGATCGCCGACTTCTACAGCGCGCGGTTCGTACCCCTGGCCGCCCGCCAAGGCATCCTGCGGATGCTCGCCCGCCAACCTGGCATTCACGTGCAACCGCAGGTGACGGACCGCGCCGGACGGACCGGGATCGCGGTCACCTTGACCTTCCAACCGCCGATGCCGTTCACCGTCGCCAAGACGCTCATCTTCGACCCGCGAACAGGGCAACTCCTGGCCAGCCACAGCCAAGCGCACCGCCGCCCCGACGCGACAACTCCACCGGACCCAACCGATCAATACGAGATCTACCTGCTGACCCTGACCAGCACGTACACCCCAGACGTGCACACTCCTGCGGCCGGCTGTGCCGGATGACCGCGCAGCACCGCGGAATCGTCACCGCCACGCCGTCCCTGAACCCGCGATGCACATCCAGGCCGCTTCCTGCGTCGGGCGACCGGAGCGGTGGAGGGCTCCATGGGTCCTGACCAGCGGACGCCGGCCGGTCAGCCGTTCGGTGTGATGGACTTGGCGGCCGCGGTGTTCCGGTGCGTGGATGCGCCGACGAGCGACGAACCCGCTTCGCTCGAGCACCTGGTCGGCGCCGTCGACCGCACGATCACCGACGCGTTCATCCTGCTGCGACGAGACCCGGCCGCAGCCGGCGACGACCCGGAACTCATCGGCCAGGCCGTGATCTTGGGCCGGGCCGTCCACGCTGGGGAATACAGCGCGCGGGCGGGCCGGATCGACCTCGACGCGGTCCTGGCCTGGGTCCGCTACGCCGACGCGGCCAGCCAGCGCCTGTACGGGGTCGGCAGCGGCGAGGCGATCAGCGCCGCTGAAGTCCTGGTCCAGCTGCTCGCCGGACGCCGTGCGTTCGACGAAGCACTCACCGTCCAGCACCGCGTCGCCGTAGCGAGCCTGCAGCAGCGCGACGCGTGGCCCGGAGTGCTCGCCGCTGTGCGAACGGCCGAACTGCTCCAGTGCGTCGGCCGCTGCGCCGAGGCGGTCGACGTCCTCACCGCACTCTGGCGTGGATGGCAGCAGCGCCACCCCAGAGGCAACAACCGCCGCGACCTGAAGGTGATCATGCCGCTGGTCGTGATGCTCGCCGTCTGCGGCCGCACCACCACCGCCCTGCGCCGCCTTGCAGAAGCTGAGCCCTACCGCCCAACCGACCCGACGCGCGACTTGGTCGACGTCTGGTTCCGGTACGGCACGACCATTGCGCCGCGCCGGGCCGAGCATGCCCCGCACTGCGCATGGCCAACTGCCGACCCCGACACGGACTTGGCGTCGGTGCTCCGTCCATGACCCGTCGCACCATGGACACGCCGCCGCCCGCCTGGCGTCTGACACCCGGAAGGCTCGCCGTCCTTACCAGCTGCGCCGCACACGGGGCGCAGGCGCGACCGGCGGCTACTTCGCGCCGACATCCGCGTGCAGCGCACGAACAACGGGCCACGACCACTGTGGGCCGTATCGATCGACGCGCCGCCCGGACTGTCCGGCCGGTCGCACGCCGTCCGGCGCCCGCTGCGCCGCGCCCCCGTCGGGCAGGCGATCCAGCGTCGCCACCGCATGAAGCCCGCTCGGCCTCACAGCAGTACCGCTCCGCTCGCGACCGGCCCTCCACCTCACAGGAAAGGCGCAACAACCTATGCGAATCCGTGTCGTAGCGCAGAATCTGTGCAACGGCGGCCTGCGTGACAGCGACGGCAGCCCACAGGACCGGTGGCCGGCGCTCGCCGAACGCATCCGCAACGCAGAGCCTGACGTGCTGCTGCTCAACGAAGCACGCGGGTGGACCGACCACGGGCACCGTCAGCTCGGCCGTGCCCAACGCGAACTGGGCCTGTATGCCGCCCCGCTGCCCGCATCGAAAACCGGCATGCGCTCAGCGGTCCTGTTCCGCCCGGACACTCTCGGCTGGTGGAACCATGCCAGCGACGCTCTGAGCCAGGAGACCACCCACGGGTTCGTCATCGCCAGCTTCCCGATCCCTGGCCTATCGGCTCCGGTCACCTTCGCCGCTGCGCATCTGGACCCCTACAGCGGCGACAAGGCCCTGTACGAGGCGAAACTCGTCGCCACCTCCAGCTACCGGTACGGGCCGTACGCCGTCGTCGGCGGTGACCTGAACTTTCCACCAGAGGACGGACCCGACCCCGACTACAGCCAGATGCGGCCCTACAACCTGGCCGCCCGCACCCTCCTCAGCGACCCCGGCACAGCGCTGCAACCAGACCGACGGGCAGCGCAGATGCTGCGCAAATGCGGCTACCTCGATGCCGCCTGGCACCTGTACGAGCGCACCAGCGACACCGAGCTGTTGCGGCGCACCGGTAGCGACGACCGCATCGACCGCATCCACCTGTCCAGCCCGTTCGGTGAGGCGATCAGCAACTACCAGTTGCTGGATCTGCCGGCCGGTGCCAGCGACCACCACGGGGTCGCCGTGGACATCGACACCGACGCGATCGACCAGAGCAGCCCATGGACATACCGGTAGCGCCTCCATCAGGTCGCCTCGAAGGTCACGCAGACGTCGGCCCGCTCCATAGGCAACCAGAGTTGCCCGACGAAGAGGTCAGGGCGTCCCGCTGAATCTGTCGATCAACGTGCGTGACGACGTCCGTACTGCCATGCGGCGCGTTGCCGCCTCGCCGGCCCGCCGCCGCTGGCTCCTATGCACCGGGCGCGACCATGCGCCCCGGTTCGGAACGACCCCTCACCGCACCATGGAAGGACTCGATGTACCACGTAACACGGCGACGGCTGACCCTCGCAGCGACCGCCCTCGCGGTCGCCGCAGTCGGCGCTGTCGCCTCGGCTGAACCGGCCGCAGCGATCGTCGGTGGGCAGGACGCCACCCAGTCCTACCCCGGCACCACCGTCGTGCAGATCCTCTACCCCGGCCTCGGCACCGCCCTGTGCGGCGGTGCGCTGATCCAGCCGGATGTGGTCCTCACCGCGGCGCACTGCGTCAGCGACGACGCCGCAGCACCCAAACCCGTGCCAGTCCCTGCCGCCAACATCACCGTACGGATCGGCAGCACCGACCGCACCACCGGCGGGCAGGTCGCCACCGGCCGCAGGGTGTTCCTGCCGGCAGGCTGGGCCTGGGCCTCGAACTGGCCCTCCCCGGTGTCCGACTACGCCCTGATCGAACTCGACCGCCCGGTCCAGTCGCAGCTCATGCCCCTCGCACTCCATCCGGCCGGTGTCGGCGACGCCGTCCGACTGCTCGGCTGGGGCCTCACCAAGTACCCACCGACCGCCGGTCCGCCGGCGCTACTACAGCAGCAGGACACCGTGCGGCTGCCCACGACCACGTGCGACGGCGGATTCATCAGCGACGGCGAAGCCTGCTACGGCGGCGGCGCCTGCTACGGCGACTCCGGCAGCCCAGCCGTCCGCAGCAGCATCAGCGCCGGCGCGAGCCGGGACCCGCGCTGGTCGCAGGTGGGCATCGCCAGCCGCGAGACCAGCACCGAACGGCCGTGCGTGGAACCGACCATCTACACCGATCTCACGTCGATCCGGGTGCGGCTCTGGGTGGCCACCACCATCCGCACCCGGCACGCCGAGGCGTGCACCTGCCCGCCGACCGTCCTGAACCCGGCCACACGCGGCCGCATCGACCGGCTCAAGCCGCAGATCGTGCCGTAAAGCACGCTGCACGGACCGGACGTCCGAGCACGCCGGGGTGCCGGCCGGCGATCAGCACTCGCCAGCCGGCGCCCCGCCGTCCACGCAGTCCGGCGATGCGACCGCGGCGGTTAACGCGAAGGACCGACAAATCCCTGTCGCGCACGAGTCGCCAGCGCGGCGACCCCCGAGCTGAAGGGCACCTCATGGCGAGGCGCAGCATCCAGGTCCTCGTCGACGACCTCGACGGGGGACCCGCCGACGAAACCGTCCGCTTCGCTCTGGACGGCACCAACTACGAGATCGACCTCAACACCACCAACGCGGCGAAACTGCGAGCCGCCGTCGGGCCATTTCTGCAGGCCGCTACCCCCGCCCGGCGGAACACCAGGAAGGCCGCCTCCCACACCGGCCGAGACCGCGACGGTCCCGAGATCCGGGCCTGGGCCCGCGCTGCCGGCTACGAGCTCAGCGACCGCGGACGGATCTCGAACCCCGTCGTCGCGGCCTACCACGCCGCCATGGCTGGCGACCCAGCAGGCACACGACCCTGACATGGCACCGGCGGCAGCACTTTCCCCTCCACCAACAGCCCCTGAGCACGGAAGGCAACGATGGACTCGAACCCAGGTACACCGTCGGAACCCAAAGACCCGACCAGACCGCACGCCGAGCTCTCTCCGGCACAACCCGCGCCGCTGCCACCAGGTGCAGCACCGCTCAACACGCCGATGACGCCCGCCGCAACGCGTCGCCTCGTCGTCACGGCCGGCTGCGCGGCGGCCCTGCTCGTCGCCGCCTTCACGGTGTACATCACGACCCGTCCAAGCGAGCCCATGCCGGCCGCGCAGGCGCAGCACGGCACACCGACGCCCACAGCGGCCGCGTCGCCGTCGGCCGCCGGGCCGGCCTGGTACGACGTACCGGGCCTGGATACCGTCCAGCGGCTCGCCCTGTTCGCACAGCAACTCACCGACGCCGACGCCGACGCGTCGACCGGCCGGCATACGTGCCGGCGGACGCAGAGCTGGAGCCGTGCCACCACCGTCGTACACCGCGACGACACCACCATCTGCCGCGACGACACCGACGGGTCCGGACTCGAGTTCGGACGAGTTCTGCCGAACCGCCCCGGTCTGCTTCCACTGCCCGACGGCTCCGACCGGCCGGATTTTGCCACCGCACCGCTGTTCGTACAGCACTACACCAGGGGCAACCTGCAACTGATGGTGCCGGAGCCGGTGCCGACCGACCGGGTCGCGCTCACCGACGCGGTGCTCATGCACCACCCTGAAGACCTCGCCGAAGCCGGTCCACAGTGGCTCGTCCGGCAGCTCATGAACCTCTGGATGGACCAGTATCTCGACCGCGTACACCGAGCCGCCGCGCTGCGCGTGCTCGCCGACGTGCAGGGCCTCACGTTCGCCGGGCCGATGACCGATCTCGCCGGACGGGCCGGCGTGGCGTTCACGCTCTCCGAACCGAACGGCGTGTACACGATCATCTTCAATCCGAAGACCGGGCGGGTCCTCGCTTTCAGTGAGGTCGTCCCGAAGGACCGGGAGATCCAGACCATCCGGCCTGGCCTGTTCGGCTACCGGCTGCTGCTGGAACTGCGCCGCCAGGCGCTCCTGCCGGAGCCGAGCGCGCCACCCAGCGCTGGACCCGCCCTCGCGTAGTCCTGATCGGTCATGGTTGGGCACGTCCGATCACGAGAACGACCCCAGGGGTCGTGGTGGTGCTCGTACGTGCCCGCGCCAAGGATCGGCTGCTGAGGCTGTGCAACGCCGCAGCGGCGCCGCCGGCTGCGGACGATCGGGACGTGGTGACGGCCGGGTGGTTGACCAGGCCGGCCGGGGATCAGCAGGGCGGCGGCCGTGATTGCGATGGCGCGGCGCCGGCCGGAACACGACCTTACCCAAGCGCACGGCCAACACGGTGTCCGTGGTTACGAAGACGACGTCGTGCGCACGGGATCGCGGCAACTGCTGCCAGCGGCACAGCGCGGCAGCCAACCGGCGGTGAACCCATGCAGTCTGCGCGGCCTGCGCTTGGATCCCGCCCCGGACCCGATAACGGCGACCAAGTCTGATGTGTTTCGAATCGTCCGGAGATGCCATGCAGTTCAGCCGCCGCACCCCCCAGCGAACCCCGCCCCGCCAGCCCGTCGCACGGCTGGTGGCGCTGCTCAGCGCGGCGGCTGTACGCGCCCGCGGATGGTTGCGCCGGCGAGCTCCGGAGCGGGCCGCGGGGACACTGCTGCCGCACCTGCGCCACCGTGACCCGCGAACCGCCCCACACGACCCGAAACTCCTCGCGGTGTGCCTGACCTACCTGCGCACACACAGCCACGATCCGCAGATGCCGTTGCGGGCATGGGCGCAGTACGCCTACGACGCCTCCCGTCACCTGCACGGACCGGACCACGCCGACACGCTGGCCGCCGGCCAGGCCCTCGCCGCCGAGCTGGACTTCGACCGGGACCACGGTGCGGCGAGCGTCGTCCGGCAGGCGCTGATCGACAGCTACACCCACATCGACGACCACCTCGAGGCGCTGCGGGTCCGGTTCGATTTGGGCTGCACCCTGCACGCCCTCGGGCGCTGCGACGAAGGTGTCACCGCCGCGCGTCAGGCGTGGCAGGAGTGGGAAGCCGTGCGCGGCGTCGACCCGGTCGGCCTGAGCCAGCTGATCATCGTCGCGGCGATGCTGCGCGGCTGTTACCGCACCGCCGACGCCGCGCCGCTGATCGACCTGGCCCGTCAGCGGGTCCAGGCCAGCGTCGCCGCGTTCGACTCGCACGACCGCGTGTACACCGTCGCCGGGCTCCTGGCGCTGCAACCGCTGGCCCTGGAAGACCACCCCAGCGCGTGCACCTACCACGCCGCGAACCCAGCCGACCCGGGCAATCCGCGGCAGTACACACCCAGCGAGTACCGCCCACTCACCGTGTACGACCTCCTTTGACCGGCAATTGACCTTCGTTCGGAGCTCAGCAGGCGACCCGCAACAACTGCCGCCTGCCGTGGCGCTGCCGTGACCGTCGAGGAAGCGTTCGCCGGATCGGTAGACGGCGTCCGCGCGTTCGCAGGTGATCAGAACATCGGGTCACCGCTGTGCCGAGATGGCTGCTGCGGCGGCTCGGCGCGCAGCGCGATGCCTTCGTAGCGGCGGACGCCCTTGGCGCCGCGGCTGGAGATTACGCCGAGGCGATGGAGCCGCTGCGTGAGCACTTTTGGCGTCGTCGGCGTTTCGTCGTTCTCGGCGCACCACCGCTCATACGCCGTTCGCAGCTCGCCGGTGGCTACGTGCACCGCTGGCCGCTCGACCGCTACCTCGCAGCAGTCGCCGACGAACCGGGCGACGCTGTCCTGTTCTCTGGCGTAGGCGGCGGTCGCGGCCCGGATTGACTCGGGCTCGCCGGGCCCGTCCCGAAGATAGGCGACCGCTCCCTGCACGATCCACGCCAGAATCGCCGGGGCCTCTTCCCGCAGCCGTTCGGGCAGGTGCGGGTCCTGTCGTTCCTCCGGAACAGTATGGGCGAACGGCAGCAGTCGTAGCCGACGCCACAATCCGGGACCGCCTGAGCGGGCCTCCGGGCGATGGTTGCCCAACAGGATCAGCGTGTGCGACGGCCGGAACGTGAACCAGTCGCCACGGATGAACCGCGCCGGGATGAGGTCACCGCCGGTGAGGAGTTTGATCCTGGACTCGGCGAAGCGCTGACCCTCGTCCAGCTCCGAACACACGACAAGCCGCGCGCCGGCCAGCTGCGCCAGCTCGGTCGGGTGATCGGCGTGCGGCCGCTGGATCAACAGGTCCGACGAGGCGGCGATGGCATACCCGGTGCTGCCGATGCCAAGCGCGTGCATGACCGCGCCGAACAGCGTCGACTTGCCGTCCGCGCCGTCGCCGTGGGCGAAGGGCAGCACCTGCTCCAGCACAGTGCCGATCGCGGCGACCCCGACCAGTCGCTGCACATAGGTGCGCATTTCGGCATCGTCGCCGAAGGTGTCGTCAAGGAACCGCTCGAACACCTCACCACGACGGTCTGCGTCGGGCCCGACCGCTGTGCTGCGAGTGTGCAGTTGCATGCGGTCCGCTGGGCGGACACTGCCAGTGCGCAGGTCCACGATCCCGCTGGGTGTGTTCAGCTCGTACGGGTGCGCGTCGAGCTCGTCGAGGCTGACGGTGACACTCGGCGAGGTCCGGGCAAGACGGGCGACACCGGCGACGCCGGATGCTGACAGTGCCTTGCCGTGGAACCGTCGCCAACGGCCGGACCTCGGCAACTGCCGTGCCAACTTGAGCACGTACTGCCAGTGCAAGTCCGCCTCGTCCCAGACCCAGCGGTACTGCGCCCACCGCAGCCAACGGCCAGCGCTCGGGCAGTACCGCAACTCGTCGCCATGCCCGGCAAGGAACGCCTGCGCCAGGCCGTCCTCGGTCGGTCCCCAATCGGCCGGTGCAACGGCCGTGGTCGTACCCTCGTCGCCGTTGGGCAACGCTGCGCTCCTCCCCGTTGTCCGCAGCAGCCCGACCGTGACACCTTCCCAAAGGCTGTTGTCACAGTTGACCGACTGATCCGGGGCCGGTCCGAGCGCGCGGTGTCGCACGAACGGCTGACGACACAGGTGCGGGTCGCAGTTGATCGCCGTTCAGCTCAACACCGTACGAGCGCCTCGCCGCCGTCGCGAGGGTCCTGCAGCAGATGACACCCCGTTACACCCCCTGGCCGGACGGAACCCACCGACGCTCACCGGACCGGAGAGCAGACAGTGCTAAGCGACCTCGAGGTAACGCACCAAGGCGTAGGCGGGGGCCCGATCGAGGCGGACACCACCGTGGTCATACCGGCGTACCGCTCGGCCGTCGGCATGGCCGAGCTGGTCTTGGATGTCCTCCAGCGCAACGCCCGCCGCACGAGCGAGCGTCACGCAGGTGGCCCGCAGCACGTGCGGCCCGAGCCACGCCGCGACGCCGATCAGTTGCCCGAGCCGGCACAGCATGCGGGCCACCGCTCCACGGTCGAGCCGGCCTCCGGACGCGGTGACGAACAACGGCCGCCGGCGACGCGCGCCGGCCTGCCCGACCCGCGCCGGCAGCCGTGTGATCGTCACGTCCGGGCGCTGCTGCAGGTACCGCTCCAACCGACGCCACACCGGATCAGGGATCACAACCATCGCATCGACGTCGCCCTTGGCCACGAAACGCAGCACCCGGTGGCCGTCATGGGTGCCCAGCCCTTCGACGTCGGCGGAGACCAGTTCACTAACCCTGATCCCGGTGAACACCAGCAGCCACACGATCGCCGCGGTCCGCGCCGACTGCCGCTCATGATCACCATCCGCTGCGGCGAGCAGCTTCACGGTCTGCTCACGTGACAACGCGAACGTCGACTCGCTGCGGCGATCGACGTGCGGGCGCCGCCTGCGCTCCACTGCGGCCGGGTTCGCCAGCGCGAAGTGCCCCATCATGGTGAGCCAGTCGTAGAACGCGATGACCGCCGCCAGCCGACGTGCGCGCGTCGCCTTCGCCGCGCCCTGCAATTCCTGAGCGCGCAACCACCCGAGCGTGTGCTTGCGCTGCACACCATGCAGCGGATCGACGGCGCTACTGGCCAGGAACTGCAGCCAGTGATTGATGTCCAGGCGATACGCGGACCGGGTGTTGGCCGAGCCGTACTCGAGCAGCCACTCATCCCGCAGGACAGTGAGATCCTGCTCGTCGGCTGCCCGCGCAGCGCGATCGTCGGCGAGCAGAATCTCCCCGATCAGCGGCGCTGTCATCGCGAGAGTCCCGTCGAAGCCAGTTGACGGGTATCGAGAACGCAGTCGCGGACAGCCGCAAGAACATGGTGCACGAGACGCCCTCCCCGGCGAGATCATGCTGCGATCTATGCGCCCTCGACCCTACGCGCCGGGTATGACAACTTCCCCGGACGACCGACGACGTCGATGGCACACCACAAATCGAGGATTGCGACCATGAGTGGCGACAGCCGCGCTGTGACGAGTTGCAGGCCGAGCGCACGTGACCGTGCACCGTCCGACGTGCAGCGCGCAGTGGCGGTGACGCCCCGAGCCGTCCGGCCTACCCGGCCAGACGGCGACCAAGTCCTGGTCTAACAGCTCGGCGCCGCTGCTATTGCCGTACCGCCGGTTAAACCACGTCGATGAGTCGTGCAGGCGAGTGCGCGACCGCCGGACCGCCAACGAGGTCGCGTATCGAGTCCGGACCCTTCGAGATCTGGAGGTTGTCCGCGCGCAGGTGCTCGTCGCCCAGACCGCGTCGGCGCCGAGTAAAACAGGGTTGACCGATTTGGTCGTTAGGCCATCCTTGACAGTTGAGCGAAGGGCGGCTGGCGATGGGTCACAGCGATTTCAGCGAGACCGTTTACCGAAAGGCCGAGGAGGTCGCACAGCAGCTGATCGACCAGGGCGTCCCTCGGGAGAAGGCCGTCGCGGACGTCGCTGGGGCGATCATCGGGGAAGCTGACAACGGTGCTGGTCGCGTGTTGGCGAGTCTGCTTGCGAAGCAGGACACGCTCCTCGAACAAGAGAGAGCCATCCGCCGGGAGTTCGAGTCGCGGCTGGAGGCCGATTGGGGGACGGCGTTTGACGCCTTCTTCGTGGCTGCGTACTGCGTGGCCGAAGCCGGCGACAGATATCTATTCGAGAACGAGGAGGACGCCGTCCGACGTGGGGACGAAGTCTTCGAGGTTCTGGCCGGCCTGCACGCAAGGGCGCGCCGGATCTCCTTCGAAATCCACCGGCTTCTGACGGGCGGCTTTCCCCTGGGGGCGTTCGCCCGAGCTCGGACGCTGCACGAGATTGCGATAACCGCTTACGTGATCGGCGAGTATGGCCGGGCACCGGCCACGAACGACCTCGCTCGACGGTACCTTGACCAGGAAGTGATTCACGCGTTTCGCTACCTGAAGGAGCTGGTCGAAGACGCAGGGCCCACCGTGGATCCGGCTCTGTCCACGGAGTTCGCTGCGGTCCAGGTGGCACGGCAAGCGTTGATCGCGAAGTACGGGGACACCTTCGCCAAGGACAACGGCTGGGCGGCGCCTCTGACGGCGAGTGGAAAGGCGCCGACCTTCCACGAGCTGCATCGCTTCGCGGACATGACTCACCTACGGACCGACTATCGGTTGATGTGCGGCGAGGTTCATGCTGGTGCTGCAGGCCTGTCACTTAATTTGGTTGAGTTCGATGGCGGCCTGGTGAGTCTCCCTGGCCCGACTAACGTCGGATTCAGTGATCCGGGGACGCTCGCGCTGGCGAGCCTGGGCCAGATTACCTGGGCATTCTTTCTCGGCGGCAGAAGCGAACCGGCCGACCTTACTGATCTCCTCTCGCTGAAAACGTTGAACCTGCTGATCGAGCGGTTCGGGCCGCTGGCCGAGGCTGCCGAGCAGAAGGTCATGGAGCGTGAGGCCCAACTCGACCGGCACCCGGAGTAAGCCGCACGAATTTGTTCGAGTCGATCACGCACGGTCGGCGGTCCGAGCACCACTGCCTTGAGCGACCCCGCTTCAGGTGGGCGTACCGGAACCTGCGCAGCCGCCTCGGCGACCGGCGGAGAGGCAGATCTGGATCGGAGCCGCTCATCACGTCCTTCTCACCGCATGCGAACGGGCGGCACTCAGTGAAGCAAACGCCGGCACGGCATCCCAACTGCCTTTCGTGACGTCAGCCACCATCCACGCCGATAATGGCTCGGAACAGGTGCCACCCTGCGAGACCATGGTGCTCATGCTTGACGGCGAGAGCGATGACGGGGTCGACCGATTCGGGGTACTCGCACCCAGCGACTGGGCGGCGGTCGATGCCGCGCTCGGAAACTTCACGGCGGCCTCAGTGATTCCGCTGCTCGCCGCCGCGATCGACGCTCCGTGGACGCGACCATGGCAATACCACCTGACGCTGCTGTGGACCCGGGCGGTTTCCGTGCCGCCGACCGGCGCTTGGTCGGCTTCCAACGCGGACCTCAACGACCTGGTGAGCGTTGCGGTGGAGGTCGGACGGCACCCCGTGCTGCCGCCGGGCAAGTCGAACGACCCGCGGCACCCCGTCGGGTTCACCATCGCCGGCCGCCGGTGGCGGCTGCATCCCGGTGACCACCTCTACCCGCTGATGCTGCTCCGCCGGCTCGCCACCACCGCACGAGCCGTCGACGACACCCTGCTCCACACAGCCGGGTTCACGCTCACCGACGTCATCGAAGTCGCACTCGCACACGGCGACAGCATCATCACCCGGCTGGCCGAGGCATGGACGACACCGTCAAGCGGCGACCGTGTCGAAGACACCTCGGCCGACGACGCCGGCGACGGCCCGGTGGTGTCTGCGGCCGAGGTCGACGCCGTCATGCGGTCCGCAGCCGAGCATGGTGACCCGCGTTGGCTCGCTGCCCGTTGCAGCGAGCCTGAGCGCGCCGCCCGGGTCTTGGACTGGTTCACCCAAGACGCCGATCACGTCGCCCTCGCCGACACGCCAGGTCTGCCGCTGCTGGGACCCATACTGCGCCTGCGCACGGCCGACGCGGTACTTCCCGTCCCGGCCAGCCTGGCCCTCGACGCCTTGAACGCGGCGGCGGACATGCTGCTCCGCCGGCCCGAGATCGGTGCGGCCGACGCTGCCCGCCTGCAAGCCCTGACCTACGCCCACGCGTACGCCGTGTTCAACAGACGCGTGACCAACCGGTCCGCAGCGCAAGAGCTCGACCTGAGCTCCCCGCCGGTCATCGTCGGGCAGCGAACGGTGGCAACCGTCGTGACCGCCCTGCACCCCGACACCTTCGCCGCCGCCTTTAAAGCGGCCATTGACGTCCTGGCCCAGCGGGCCGCCGACCCCGATGGTTGGCACGTCCTTGGACTCGACTCCGCGCAGGCGGCCTCGGCCGCGAGTGTCGATCATTCAGCCAAGGTCATCGTGTACGGCGGGCCGCTGTCCCTCACGCTGCACCACGTGCGCGATGTCATCCTCCTGCACATCGAGGAGCTGGTCGAACTCGTCGACGCCGCCGGCGGCGACTGGGCCACCGTCGAATACTTCCTGCAGGACCTCGGCGAGCACACCGGCCATGACCTCGTCGTGTTCCAGGACATCCTCGACGTATGGACAGCCTGGCGAGACTGGGGACGCATCGGACCCCCGCCTGGCCAGAACGGCAGCGGGACCACCGACGCCGCCGGAGCCGAAGACGAAACGGTCCTGCTGATTCGAGCGGCCGACTACGACACCACCTGGGCTCAAGCGGCCGGGTGGGAGCCAATCGACGCGGTCCTGGCCGCAACCGGCATTCCAGAACATCGCGACTGGCCCTTCGCCTCCATCGACGCCGACGGCACCGCGAACCTGTTCACCACACCGAACGGGACGATCGCTCTCGTCAACACCGACCCGGCAGTGATCATCCTCATCGACGGCAGCGATGCCGCGACGATGCACCTCGACGCCGACACGTTTTTTAGCTTTGCCGACGGCGTCCGCTCCAGCATCACCCGCCAGCCTGAGACCGCCGCGCACTTCCGCCTGCCCGACGCACCCGTCGTGATCTCACTGCAGCTGACGGAGGAACGAGTCCCCGACTCGGATCGCGGACATGGGCTGCGGGCCGCATGCTCGCCGGAGCATGCCGTGCTGGACCTCATCATCGGACCTGATGTGCTTGAGCTGTTTGCCACCGACCCCCTGACCGGCCACGACGTGATCGGCGTGGCGCTGCACGAACTCGTCCGCCGCGTTCGCGCGGGCCGCGCCGAGCCCCCGGGGACACCAGCGGCCGCCTTCCAGGATGCATGGCAACAGGTCGGCCCGCTGATGACGCTGCACACCGTCGCAGACGGCCGCCCGGCAACCGCTCCGGTCGACACGCTGCCGCGCACGCCAGCGATCCAGGCACGGGCACTGCGCGCCGTCGCCGACCGCGTCCTCCACCGCGCCGTACCCGGCACCTACACCGACGCGGACGCCCACGCCGTCTGCCGGAACACACTCCTGCCCACCATCGAGGAAGTCATGCACGAGCGGATCGCCGCATGTGGCCCGTCCCTGCTGCGAAGCGTCGCAGTCCGGCTCAACGCCGCCTACGCCACCCACCTGCGGCGCGACCACCAGATCACGCACGCGCTCGCCGGACCCTGGGCAGACAACTGGCACGATGCCGCCCGCGACAACGACCGGGCCGTCAACGTCAGCGCCCTGCGGACGCTGCTCGAGGCGGTATTGGCTAACCCGCCTGCGGGAAACCGCATCGTCGACGCGCTCGAACTCGGTGAACTCGCCGCGCTCGCCAACCTCCTCGTGCACACCGCGACAACCGACTACGGCTTCCAACGCGACATCCACGGACTGCAGCTCGACATCGACAACGGCGGCGTCTTCACCGTCCAACGCACGCCCATGGCCATCGACGAACGTGGCGCCGGCGACCCGCCGCTCGATATTGACCTCGCCGCCTACCACCGAGCCCAACTCGATCACCTCATCGCAGCCGCGGCCCAGCATCCATGGACCATCAGCGACGTAACCGCCGACGCCGCCCGAGCGGGCGCCCGGCTACCGCTCGCCGCTCACCAACGCGAACGCCTGCCCTTCCACCCGCTGGCAACAATCGCGCCGCCGACCTTGCTGAAGGTCGACACGTTGCTGAGCAGCGGCTGGGGCACCGGCCTGGACGGCCTCGACGCCGTGCTTAGCACGGCCACCGACTGGCCGCCGGACGATGACGGCATTGTCATGATCCATCCGGACGACCTGGTCCGCGAAGCCGCCGACTGGTCCAACCTGCCGGAAGCCCAGATCCGGGCAGCCCTGGTCCTGCTGCAGCTCGACGCCGGCGCCGTCGAGCAAGACGGGGAGCGGCGGTTCCTGAACGTGGAACAGCGGTCCCACCGGCTGCCGACACGTCCACTGCCGAGCATCGACGGACAAGTCCTGATTATGCCGTGGGTGCTCTACGCCGCCCACCAGCTGCACAGTCGCTACATTGAGGCGGCCAGGCTGCCGCAGCCCGCGTCAGCGCTCCCGCCAGGCGTCATCAACGCGATGACCGAGCACCGGCAAGGCCACAACCGCGAGCTGGAGACGATGGTCCGCGACATCGTCACAGACCTCGGCCTCGCCCACCGGTTCCAGTTCGACATGGGCGAACAGGCCAGAGCCGGAATCCTCGCCCCTATCGGGGAGATCGACCTGCTCATCGCCGACCCCGTCAACGCCCGACTCTGGGTCTGCGAAGTCAAGGACCTCGTCACCCCGTACAGCATCGCGAAGGTACGCAACCATGTACGGAAGTTCACGCACGGCCGAAACGGCGGGATCATCGCCAAACTCTTGGCAAAATGCGAACAGATCCAGCAGCACGCCCGCGCCGTCGCTCATGAGTGCGGGGTCACCGCCGACGTCGCGTGGCGCACGGTGCCGCTAATCGTCACCCGCCACGTCGACCCAGCGGCATACACCCGGAACCCGGCTGTCCCGTTCACGCTGCCCCACTTGCTCCTCGGCGTCCTGCAGGATCATGTCGACCCCGAGGCCGGATCCGCACCCAACGCGTAGCCGGAGTAAGACGAACCAGCGGTGACGCTGCGGTCCTTGAGCCGCGCGGCCCCGAACGCGTCGAGTGGATGGGGAGTTCGAGTTGCCCGATCGCCGTCAGGTCCTCGTCGAGACGCCAGACGGCCGATGAACTAGGTGATCATGCGTCACTCGCCCAGGCCAAGGCATGTGCAGCTTCCACTGTCGAGGTCACCACAGCCATATCAGGACGATCCCGCCGCGCCAATCGACGATCTCGACGGTCGCCGCCTGCGGCGGATTCACGCCACAGCGCTCCGCTGAATTTCGGTGGCCTGGGACGGATCAGCTCTGTGCGACCCTAGAGTGTCCAGGTGACCGCACCCCGTAGCGACGCCGTCCCAGGTGCTCCCGGGCGTCAGATCGCTCGCGAACAGATCCTTGGCCCGCGGACCCCCTATCCGCCGCCACTCGTGGGCGTCCACGACAAATATCTGCCGTTGTTGGACCTCGGGGGGCCCAGGTTTGAGGGATTCGGGCTTGAGGCCGTCGAACGGCTCGATGGCCTCCGCGACGCTCGGATCTACGGCGGTTCGGGGGACACCCAGAGCGGGATCGACGTGTACGGCATTCGCCGCGACGGCACCCGCGCTGTGTACCAGATGCGATGCCGTAACGAAAGACTCACGGCCGCCAAGCTACGCAAAGCCGTTCGAGACTACTTCGCCCAGAAGGAGCCGCCGTTCGACGCCCAGCACTTCGAGCTGTGCTGGGCGGGTGACGTCAACGATGTCGCCGTGGACAAGGAGCTCGCGATTCTCCGCGCCGCCTACCCCGACCGGACGATCTTGCTGCGAGACCGACGGAAATTTACCAGCGACCTGATTCAGCACCGAGATCTCACTCTGCGATGGTTCGATCAACACGTTGTCGCAGCCGTGTACGGCGCTCACGCTCAGGCTCCGACGCTCATCGCAGCTCAGGACACAGCCGCTTTCCTCCAAGGGCCGGTGGAGAGCCTGTACCTGACGCAACGCATCAATGCCGCCAATAGGTTGAAGGACACGAGCCCCCGAGAAGCCGCTGCCACGCTGAGGGGTGTCGCGGAGGAACTGGCCGCGAAAGGGTTCACACCGCACGCGGCGCAATACCTGACGGAGGCACATTCGATCCTGCTCGCGGTCGGCGATGTGGAGGCCGTTTACGAGGAGACCCTCACGTCGCTGGAGGACCATATCGACGGTGGCCATGCTGCCCGATCGTCCCCAGACCTCGACGCAATGTTGTCGGCCCGGTCGGTCCTGACGGCAGGGCAGCTCCCGGCACCTGTCGCTCATTCCGCCGCTGGCGTATCAGCTGTCCCGTCCCCGGCGTGGATGGTCACCGATCCGAGAGTTCAGCGATCCATCGCCTTGCTGGCCCTCGACACCGCCCTTGACGGTCCGGGCGAGGCGTTGTCAGCGGCTGCCGACGCCACCGAGCGGCTCGTCATGTCCGATGGGGGCACAACCGGACCGGCACTCGGCGCACTACGACGGCTGGCGGAGCTCGCGCTCATCGACGCCGACACGATGGTGCTGGAACGAGTCGTGCGGATGGCGCACCACGCCCTGCCGCACTTCCTTCCCGCGGCCGACGCCGCGGAGGCAGAGAACCATGTGCGGCTCCGCCTTGCAGTAGCCGATGTGACGGGCCAGTACGACGACCTCTTGACCGAAGCGCGGTCTGGAACCATCGCCCCCCGATTGGGCGGGGTGGTGCACGCACGGTATGCGCGGCGGCTGATGTGGCTTTGCAAACCGAATGAAGCCAATGCTCAATGGCTTGAGGCAGTCAAGGCGGCAGGCCTCGCCGAGCTCAGGGAAGACGTGCAGGACTACCTCTGGGCGTTACGAGGGCTACACGGCAGTTTCCGAACCGGACTCAGTTTCGAGGTAATCGAGTACGGGCAGCGAGCGCAATCCGTTGCCGGCGAAGGTCGGGCCCTGTTCGTGGGCTCCGGAACCGAGACCGACGTCCTTCACCAGTTGCGAGCATTTCAGCATCCGACGCGCCGTTTCCGCCCGGGGATCGCTCCAGTTCGCCGTGCCCTTCGTCGGCAGCTTCTCGAGTCCTGGGTGCGCGGCGACCTGGCGGGCGAGCGGGATGCGCACAGCGACTTGGCCGACCTTCACTCAGCCACCTCCGACTTCGCTGCTGCGCTGCGACACGCCGTTGCAGCCGGCGAGGTCGAGACTGCAGTAGCGGCGGCCAGGAAGCTCGGCGCCGAAGCGGCGGGCTGCCTGGATGACCCGCCGCTCGCCCCGTGGGCAATCAGGGCAGCGCTGGCAGCGTTCAGCATCGTCGCCGACCTGATCCCCGTAGAGAAGTCCAGCTCCTATGTGCCGTGGATACTCACCCGGCTTGAAGCCGCGCCGGCCTCAGGGTGGACCGACAACGACATTCGCGAGACCGCCATCGATACCCTGGCAGGCCTGGCGTTCATGCTCCGAGACGACACCGTCGCCGAGGTGACGGATGCGCTCACCCCGTACCTCAACCGTCAGGTATCCCAGGCAGCGATGCACGGAGCGATCAGAACCATCGCGAGGATGTTGCGGGCGAACCCCGAGCATCCCGCGCCGTTGCAGGCGCTCACCGCGGCCATTCGGGACATGCCGGGACCTGACGCCGCGGCGTTTGCGTGGGAAGCGGGGCCCGCCCTGCACCGGCTGCGAAATGCCCTGGAGTCCCAGGCGTGCGACCCCGAAGAGGCCGTTCGGCCTGGCGCCATTGAACTTCTGGCGCGGATGCAGGTGTCTCACCCGGCCGTGGATGAGCAGGCGATCCGCACCGCCGAGGAGGTCTACCGGACTCCTGTCGGCCCTCGCGTCACGACGGACCATTCCGGTAGGACGACGCATGAAGCGAGCGGCTACTTCGGGCACGCCCTATCCGTCGGTGACCGGAACAGACTCGCGGACAAACTCGTTGAGATCGCCGCGGACGGCTTCACCGGAGAAGAGCACCGTGCGGCAGCCATGATCGCGGTGATGCACCTTGCTCCGTCCCTCGACAAGGTCAAACGGCAGGAGGTCTTCGGTAAGGCGTGGCTCCTGGTCGGCGGTCTGGCACACGACGATCTGGACCTGCGCATCTACCGCGGTTCGCTTGAACCTGCGGTGTTCATGGCGGCAGGACAGTTGGCGGTCACACAGGACCAATACCGACAGGTCCACACCCAGGCGCTCAAGCGTCTGGCCGAACGGGACGGCGTCCAGGGCTTGCGCCACTTCATCAACACCGATCCTGGCAGCATTGACGCGATCCGCGTCCTCGCCCAACACGAGAGTCCAGCAGCACGACAGATGGCGGCCGTCCTATGGTCGCGGAATCCGGTGGACCGCGACCTCGGCGCCGACCTGGCCACCGACACCGCCCTAGGGGTACGCAGACAGTTGGCGAACGCGCTCGGCCGGATCGGCCAGGTCGATGCCGCGCTAAGGGACCAGTTGGCCGCGCAGCTGCAGGCGGACCCCAGCGCCCACATCCGTCAGATGGCGAGAGAGACGATGCCCTCGCTGCCCACGGTCAGTATGGAAACGCTTCCTCGTTGATGTCCTTCAGGTCCCATGAGGCCGTGACGGCAGGAATCTGACCTTCCGCTCCTTGAAACGGGTCGGGTGACCAGGCGAGAAAACGCTCGCCGTCCGGAGGACGGATTGCATACCGCCTCGCTTCAGGGCCGGCCTCTGGCGCGGCGCCGGCTTCGGTCACGACCAGGCCCGGATGCCACATCAAGGTTGGCGGTGTCGGTACCCGCGCCCCGCCAAGCACAGCGTGCATGTCACGCTCGCATCCACAGGAACGTTGGCCTACTTTACCGATGCCGTTGCGGCTGTGACCGTCGACAGATCGGGTCAGCGCGGACCAAAGGCCATCCCGTTCTGGGCGATCGCATTCCAACCGTTCGTGATCATGTTGTGCGAGGGAGCGAGCGCTCCGACCGAGGCTGCTCGAATCGATCAATGGCTGACCTACGCGGACAACGCGATCTATAACAAGGCTGACCGTAAGACCAGCTATCCGATCGCCCGCCGAGGCAATCTGTGGATTGAGTTCCTTCATTCAGGCGCGGAAAAGCTCCAGCATGAGGACGAGTCGAACACGCACACGATCTAGGCCCTTGACATCGAGACGGCCGGGGCCCGCGACAACGTAGACCTCACGGTATTGAGGGCGGACGCGCTGGCCCCCTCAACTCCCTGCGTTCGAGAGCGGATGCGGCTCGCCCGTTAGTGCAGCGGTCGCGGTGGCGACTTCATGGATGTCGGCCTTGACGTAGGTGGATGTCGTGCCGGCATCGTTGCGGCCGGTGTGGCCAGCGAATGCGCGTGCGATGGCGTACCCCAGATTGCGCTCGACCCAGGTCAACGTCGTGTGTCTGAGCCAATGCGTGCTAACGCCTTGCGCTGCGACCCATGGGAGATGCTGGCCGACGCGTTGCCAGATGTAGTCGTATCGCCTCCGACTGATCGGCCGGCCGTTGCGATATCGCAACAGTTGCTCGTTCTGGCCGCCGCCGCGTTGCCGGTTGTGCTCGATCAGGTGCTGCATGAGCGTTGGCGAGACGGGTTGCCAGCGGACTGTCTCACCTTTTTCGCGGAGCCGGATCAGGCCCTGTTCGACATCGAGGTCGACGGGTCGGAGCGCGATGGCCCCGCCGCGGCGGCAGGCCGTCTCGATGTGCAGCCGCAACAGGAGCGTGTCGAGTTCGGAGTCGTTACCTGTGGTGCAGACGACGCCTGTGATCTGCGCCAGCTGCGCGTCGGTGAGAGCTCGACGGGTGCTCTCGAGTCGTCGAGGTTTCGGCACGCGGAGAGCTGGGTTCGCCGACTCCGGCAGCAGGCCGTCGTCGATCGCGTGGCGGTAGAGGCACCGGAGGGCCGCGATCATGTGTTCAGCCGCGCTGCGGCCGGACCGGGAGTTGCTGCGGACGATTGCGGCTGTTCGTGTGGATTCGGCAATTTGCTTGATCTCCGATGCGGTCGGTTCGTCAAGTCGGCGCTGCCCCCAGTGCGCCCTGATCCGTCGCCAGTAGCTGAGGTAAGCCCGACGTGTGCCAGCCGGCACAGCGCTCTCGACCTTGTCGATGTACTCGTCGAACGTTGGTACGACCTTCGGTGCGACCCCGGCGAGCAGATCCTCGGCGGAGATGCCCAGCCGAGCCAGCAGGATGCGAACGGTCTCCAGGTCGAGTCCGCTTGGCGGTGCGACACCACCGGTCACGAGGTGCGAGCCACGTCGTCGGGCGCTTCGGGCGGCATCAGCATGCTGGTCACGGTCGCCATCGCATACACGAGCAGAAGTTCCTGCTCGGGCTGAAGCATGACTAGCACCCGATCGCCGACAGCGGTCCCAAGTAGGCGCCGAACGACAGCGGGGATGCGAACATAACCACGCGTCGCCACGGTCAGCCGACCGTCGTTCGAGGCCCGGACCCGGCCAACGCCGGCGTGAACCGTGATGTCGAGCCGATGGCCGGGTTTCCAGCCCATCAGGCGGACCGGGGAGCGGTCGGCGAGGCGCCCTGAGTCGTCGATCGTCGTGATCGAGCAGTACGGGATCTGCGTCATACGCGACGCTGGAATTGCCGGCATGGGCAGCCCACGACCAAGTCGGGGTTGCTGGACGTCACTGTCCGAGGTAAGTGCTCCAGTCATCGCAGTCATGTCTCCCAGGGCCGGCGTGATCCTCACGTCCTGCACGTCACGGGCACTTCATGCTGCCGCCGTCCATGCTCTGGTGGCGAGGTGTCACCGGGTGTGGGATCACGCACCGCTGGGGTATGACCGTGCGACCCACGGCCATACCCGCGCTTGCTCCTACTGCATTGGGTGCGGTTCACCAGTCAGCGCCGCAAGTGCTGCGGCGACCTCGCTGAGCTTTGCTCGCACGTACCGGACGGTGGTGCCGGCGTCGCTGCTGCCGTCTGCGTGACCGGCGTAGGCCTGGGCGATGGCGTAGCCGAAGTTCCGCTCGACCCAGGTCAGGGTCGTGTGTCGCAGCCAGTGGGCGCTGATCTGCTGCGTCGCCACCCATGGCAGCATCCGGCCCAGCCTCGTGAAGAGGTGGTCGTAGCGGCGGCGGGTGACCGGTTTCCCGTTGTGGTACCGCAGCAGCTGCTGGTCTCCGACCGCACCGCGTTCACGGGCGTGCTGCAGCAGGTAGTGCATGAGGGTGGGTGAGACCGGCTGCCACCGTTCCGTCTCGCCCTTCTCGCGGAGCCGGACCAGGCATTGTTCCTCATCCAGGTCGATCGGCCGCAACGCCAGGGCGCCGCCGCGCCGGCAGGCCGTCTCCGTGTGCAGCCGCAGCACCAGAGCGTCCAGGTCCGGATCGTTGCCGCTGGAGGCTGCGGCCTCGTTCAGTTCGGCAAGCCGGACGTCGGCCACAGCACCCCGTGTGGTGGGCAGCCGACGAGGTTTCGCCACCTTCGACGCTGGGTTCTCGTCCTTGGTGATGTACCCGTCGTTGATGGCATGGTTGTAGATACAGCGCATCGCCGCGATGAGGTTCTCCGCCGACCCTCGGCCGGAACGCGCGTTACGCCGGATGACACGGTTCGCCTTGACGTACTCAACTAGGGCGCTGATGTCGGACGCCTTCACGTCGTCCATCCGGCGCTCACCCCACTGCTGCTCGATGCGATTCCAGTAGGTCTTATACGCCCGCAGCGTTCCGGCGGTCACCGCGGCGCGGACCACCGGCAGGTACTCCCTGAAGGTCGGCACCTCGCGCCGCTCCGGCGCCGCCTGCACAAGTTCCGCAGGTGACACTCCGAGCCGGGCGAGCAGCATCCGCGCGGCCTCGATGTCGGCCTCGCGACCGGGTGTTGTCGCGGCCGTCACGACGTTGCCTCCCGCAGCCGGGTGGTCAACAGCCCGTCGACCAGTTCCTCAAGCACCACAGGCGGATGCACGACGAGCAGTCCGTTAACCGGGTCGGCAGCCAGCAGCACCCGGTCACCGAGCAGAAGGCGGCAGCACTGCCGTGCTGTCACGGGTATCCGCACATATCCGGGCGACCTGAACCGGAACACACCGTGCTCATCGGCGGTAACGAGGATCAAGCCGCCACACGTGCGGATGTCCAGCCGGGTGCCGGTCTTCCAGCCGAGAGTCGTGAACAGGATGCTGTCTGCGACCCGCCCGTTCGTGTCGATCGTGGCGAGGCCGAACCGGAGCGTTCCAGCGGGCCGTTGCGCCAGCCTGGCCAGAGGCAGCGGCCCACGCGACCGCGCCGGGCCGGCCGCCGGCGGGACCACCGCACGGGCGAACGGCTGTACAGAGGGAATGATCGGCTGAATCGGACCAGCGGTCATGTCGACCACCCAGCCCAAGCCGAACGGTCGGGGAGATGCGGCAGAAATGCCGCGGCCGCGTGTTCGATTACGCTCGAACACACGACCCTCAAAAACGGCGTGTGCGCCGGGTTCTGGTGTCGAAGGGGGGACTTGAACCCCCACGCCCTTGCGGGCACTAGCACCTCAAGCTAGCGCGTCTGCCATTCCGCCACTTCGACCTGCTGTGGACATCCTACCCGGTGACTTTCTCACCGCCCCGGATGGCCGTCGGAGACATTACACGGTCCTGGAAGATCTTGGCGAATCGGGGGGTGCGACACGCGAAGGGCCCCGGCTGAGGGGGATCGCCGGGGCCCTGATCGCCGGGTGGCCGCAGGGGGCGCCAGTCACCCGAGTCTGCTGGTCAAACGTTGAAGATGCTGACGCCACCGGGGCCGACGAGCAGGGCGACGACGATCAGGATGATGCCCCACAGGATCTGGCGGCGCAGGAGCGCGACGACGCCGGCGATGCCGATGAGCACTGCGATGATCCACAGAACAGTAGCCATGATGGATTGATACCTCCGGGGTGAGATCGGTAAACCGGTCGATGGGTGGGGGTCAGCTCGCGAGGTCTTCGGGCCAGGTGGTACGGCGGGTGAGAACGTCGCGGACCTTGTCGACGACGGCGACGGCCGGGTCGACGAGCTTGTTGAGCGGCGGGGTCGCCGGGGTGTTGGGGTGGGGCCGGGTGGGTGCCGCGCCGCGGGCGATCTCGACCCGGTTGCCGAGCCGGACGAGCTCGGTGTCCGTGCACTGTTCGCGCAGGCGGGGGAACACCTCCCCGCCGGTGCGGTGGGTGTGCTCGCGTACGTGGGCGGCAACCGCGTCCAGGGCGGTGCGGTACGCCTCGTCCGCGGCGGGCGTGACGTGCAGCCGCTGCAGTGCGACGAGGAGCTCGGCGTCGGCGGCGATCTCCTGTTCGGCGATCGGGCCGCCGTCGGGCAGGACGGCCTTGACCGTCGGGTAGAGGTACTGCTCCTCCGCGGACAGGTGGCGGGCGAGCGTGGCGACCAGGACGTCCTCGATGTCCTGCGGTTTCGCCGTGTCCTGCTCACCAGGTGCGATGAGCCGCTCGCACAGCGAGGTGAGCTGCCGGTGCTCCTCGTCGAGCAGGTCGAGCATGCTCCGGCCGCCGAAGTCGACGTCGTCGTCCTCGATGCCCGGCACCGGCGGTAGCGGCGGCAGGGGTGCGGCGCTCACGGGGACCCTCCATCGATCGTTTTGCTGGTGTCGCATCGGTACCCGGGGCGCGGCTTCTTGAAACGAGTGGTTACTGGCCAGTACGCTGCCATGTACCGCCATCGATGGAAGGTCTGGGAGCCTTCCGTCGCGGCCGCCACCTGTACCCGGAAAGGGGCCGCCATGTCCGTCTCCTGGCGGGGACCGACCGTCCTCGCCGCCACCCTCGTCGCGCTGCTCGGGACCGCCCTCCCGGCACACGCCGCCGCCGGGCCGCCACCCGGATCCATCGCCAGCATGGGCGACTCCATCACCCGCGGGTTCAACGCGTGCGGATGGTTCGTCGACTGCCCGTCCCGTTCGTTCAGTACGGGCAGCACCACCGCCGTCAACAGCCACTACCTGCGGATCCGGGCGAAGAACCCGGCCATCGACGGGCATGCCTCCAACGACGCGAGATCGGGGGCGAAGGTCGCCGACATGCCGGGGCAGGCCGCGACCGTCGTGTCGCAGCGTGCCGCGTACGTCACCATCCTCATCGGCGCGAACGACGCCTGCACCTCCTCGGAGGCGTCGATGACCAGCGTCGCCGCGTTCCGGGGCTCCCTCGACAGCGCGCTCGGCACGCTCAAGGCCGGGCTGCCCGACACGAAGGTCCTGCTCATCAGCGTGCCGGACCTGAAGCGCCTCTGGCAGGTGGGCAAGGACAGCTCCGGCGCCCGCACCGCCTGGGGACTCTTCAGTATCTGCCAGTCGATGCTCGCCAACCCGACCTCCACCGCCGCCGCCGACACCGCCCGGCGCGACCGCGTCCGCCAGCGCGTGATCGACTACAACGGCCAGCTCGCGGCGGCCTGTACGGCGTACGGCGCCAACTGCAAGTACGACGGCGGTGCCGTGTTCGGCTACGCCTTCCAGCTGTCCCAGATCTCGACCTGGGACTACTTCCACCCCAACGCGTCGGGCCAGGCAGTCCTCGCCACGGTGAGTTACGGGGCCGGCTTCGGCTGGTGAAGAGTGTGACGGTCCGGTGACGTCTCGTGGTACGTCGCCGGACCACCCGCCAAAATTGTCACAGCGGCCTGATATGACTTCTCCATGGACGCCACCGACGAGGTCATCGAGCTCTGCCGCGACCTGCTGCGCATCGACACCACCAACACCGGCGACCTGGCGACCAGCGCCGGGGAGCGGCTCGCCGCGGAATACGTGGCGGAGAAGCTGGCCGAGGTCGGCCTCGAGCCGCAGATCCACGAGAGCGCGCCGGGCCGGGCCAATGTCGTGGCCAGGTTCGAGGGCAGCGACCCGAGCCGCGACGCGCTGCTCATCCACGGCCACCTCGACGTCGTCCCGGCCGACGGGTCGGAGTGGTCCGTCGACCCGTTCGGCGGCGAGATCAAGGACGGCTACCTGTGGGGGCGCGGCGCCGTCGACATGAAGGACTTCGACGCGATGGTCCTCGCCCTGGTCCGCCAGATGCGCCGGGAGGGCCGCAAGCCACCGCGGGACGTGGTGCTCGCGTTCCTCGCCGATGAGGAGGCCGGCAGCACCTACGGTGCCCAGTATCTCGTCGAGCGTCACCCGCACCACTTCGACGGGGTGACCGAGGCGATCGGCGAGGTCGGCGGGTTCTCCGTCAGTGTCGGCGGCGACCAGCGGCTCTACCTCATCGAGACCGCCCAGAAGGGCATCGACTGGCTGCGCCTGCACGCCAAGGGCCGTCCCGGCCACGGCTCGATGATCAACGACGACAACGCGGTGACCGCGGTCGCCGAGGCCGTCGCCCGGGTCGGGCGGCACAAGTTCCCCGTGATCATGACGCCGACGGTGCGGGCGTTCCTCGAGCAGGTCTCCGAGATCCTGCACATCGAGCTCGACCTCGACGACCCCGAGCGGGCCGTGGAGAAGATCGGCCCGATTGCGATGATCATCGGCGCGACGCTGCGCAACACGGCCAACCCGACCCGGCTCGCCGCCGGGTACAAGGACAACGTCATCCCAGGCCGGGCCTCCGCGACGATCGACTGCCGCACCCTGCCCGGCCAGTCGGAGCTGTTCGAGCAGCAGCTGCGCGACCTCGTCGGCCCCGACATCGAGCTGGAATACATCCACCGCCAGGCCGCGCTGGAGACCACGTTCGACGGCGCGCTGGTCGACGCGATGACCGCCGCGCTCAAGGCGGAGGACCCGGGCGCGCTGCCGGTGCCGTACATGCTCAGCGGCGGCACCGACGCCAAGCAGTTCGACAAGCTCGGCATCCGCTGCTTCGGCTTCTCGCCCGTGCGCCTGCCCGCCGACCTGAACTTCGGCGCGTTGTTCCACGGCATTGACGAGCGCGTTCCCGTGGAGGGACTACAGTTCGGCGTGCGAGTCCTCGACAGGTTCCTGCAGCAGTCCTGATCAACCGTCACACCACCGACAGCCACCAATCAGGGGGAGACCCATCATGACCGACCGGCACGCGGAGCTTGACGCCGCGCTCGAGCGCGTGATCACGGCGGCCCGCGACCACCTTGCCGCGGTCAAGGCCGCCGACGGGCGGGCCGACGACGACGAGGTGTGGCGCGCCTATGTCGAGCTCAACAACGCCTCCAACGGCTACGACGAGCTCCTGCTCGACGCCTTCGGCGAGGTCACCCCGTGGGACGTCGAGGCCATCGACCCCGACGAGGCCGACCGGCAGTTCGGCGTCGGCATCGGCGGCGTCGACGGCACCGAGGCCGAAGACCCGCACCCGCAGATCATCTCCGTCCGTCAGCGCCGCGACTACCGCGTCCCGAGCGTCGCCGCGCTGCTCCGCCTCGCCGACGCCGCCCGCCGCACCAACCCCGGCGACGGCGACGCCTCCCCGGTCGAGACCGTCGGCGAGGCCGTCCTGGAGCTGATGCAGGCCGGCGACGGCTCCCTCGGCGCCCTCGACATCCCCGAGCTGGAGTCCCTCGACGGCGTCGTGGTCGTCGCCGAGGTCGCCACCCCGCTCGACCCCGAGGCCTACGAGGACAACGACGGCACCGGCCCGTTCGCTGTCGGTGAGCAGGACAGGGTCGTGGACCGGCTCGACGAGCACGCGTTCGTCGACCTGGACGAGGAGCTGGAGGAGGAAGAGGGCGTCGGCATCGACGCGGGCCTGGGCGAGGCCCCGGAGCAGGGCACCAAGGCCGCCGACCGCCTCTGACGGCGGGGCACCAAGGCCGCCGACCGCCTCTGGCGGGGGCGGGGCACCAGGGACCGCCGACCGCCTCTGACGACGGGAAGCCGCGAGCCGGGGCACTCCCGGCTCGCGCACCGGCCCGGCCGGTCGCCGGGCCGGCGGCTCACGCGGCAGGCCGACCTGACGCGGCCAGCCGACGTCGGGCGGACGCGGCCCGGCCTGCTCGCCCGTGTCCCGGCTGACCTGGGCCGACCCGTTGACGTCGGACGGCCTGGTCGACAGCCTCCACGCTTCGGCGCGCCGGTGTGGCTAGGTCCGCTGCCTGCTCGGTGGCTTTCTGTCCGTTTCTGTCCGCTTCTGTCCGTTCGCGCCAGTGCCGGCCGGCTGGCGGATCGTCTGCCCGTCGGCCAGCCTGTCCGCGCCACCGACGATCGCCGCTGCCCTGGTCGCAAGAACTAGGTAGCGTTCGCTGCGCTGAAGCCGCCGGCAGCACTACCGATGATCCGCCCCGGCCGCGCGGAGCGGGTCGCCCCGGCCGCGCGGAGCGGGTCGCCCCGGCCGCGCCGGGGCGGCCGTTCGCCGTCCGTGTCGACGGCCGCGATGAAGGTGGGTCGCCCCGGCCGCGCCGGGGCGGCCGGGGCAAGAGGGCCCGCGTCAAGGGACAGTGTCGGTCAAGCCACAGGGGCAGTGTCAGCGTGTCACCGGGACCTGTCGGTGGCACAGGGCCGGTGGACCACCGACCGTCCGGCGACAGGCCGCGTCCCCGCGGCCCAGCCACGGGCATGACCGTCGTCGTGGCCTGCGCACTCGTGCCGGCACCACAGGCTGTCGTGCGTGCACTCGTCGTGGCCGGCACGCCGGCACGTCGGCAGCGAGTGCGGTCGCAGCCGTGCCGCCGGTGACAACGTCGCCGGTCATAAAGGTGACCGAGCAGCGGCGGCGGGTCGTTTGGCTGCCTAAGCTCCGTCCCCATGCGTACTTTGAGGGTATTAACCAATGCTGTCGTCGGTGCGGTGGTCGCCGGGGTGATTCTCGGTGCCCTGTCGCGCGTGCTCATGCGGCTCTTGACGATCACGGCCGGTGGTGAGCCCAGGTTCAGCTGGTCGGGGACGTTCTTCATCGTGCTGCTCTACGTCGCCGCCGTGGTGCCGGCGGCCCTGGTGGCCGCGATCACGGCGGCGCGGTGGTGGCGCTGGCTCGCGGCGGCGGCCGGTGCCGCGTTCCTGACAGTGCCCGCCCTCGGGGTCTCCTCCGAGGAGCTCGGTGCTCTGCCGGAGGTCTCCGCCATGGCCCAGGTCGGCATTGTCGCGGCGTCGGTCGCCGTGTTCGCCACCGTGTTCGCTGCCCCGGTGGCGGCCATCCGGTTGGTGGACCGGCTCAAGGGCCGGGCGCCCGTGGCCGGCGCCGTGCGGCCTGTGTCCGAACTCGAACCCGCCGGATGATGTCGGACGGGTCAGGTCGGAAGCGTCCAGAACTACACCCGGTTTCGCCGGTTGTGTCCTGACTGAGGCGAAGCGGTCTCCGGGCGGCACCGGCGCGCCCGATCGAAGAAGGCGGCGAGCTACGTGCTGAGGCCCGGCATGGCGTCGCTGGTGACCTTGCGGCGGAGCATGACCTGGCGGGTGCCGTCGGCGTACAGGCGGACCCTGGCCAGTTCCCAGCCGCCGTACTCGGCCTGGATCGTCAGCTGTGCGTTGGCGGTGAGCCGGTCCACGTTCGACGGCAGCCGCAACGGCACGTATTCGTAGTCCATGAACCGATATTGCTACGGCGAAATGCGCTGCACCAGACCTTCCGCCGAGCCGGCGACCACCAGCGTGCCGGTCGTGGCATCGACGGCTACCGCTATCGGCAGGCGGGGTGTGGGGTGGCGGGCGACCTCGCGCGGGGCGCCGCCGGCCAGGTTGTAGCCGACCACCTCGTTACGCTGAGTGATCGTGACCCAGAGGGTGTTGCGGGTGGGGTCGAAGGCGGCGGCGTACGGGGTGCCGGGGACCGGGTGGCGCTGGCGCAGGACCAGCGGGCCGGTCTCGAACACGAGCAGCTCGCCGTCGCGGGCGTCGACCGCCACGAAACGGCCGGCGCCGCCGGTGGTGACGGTGGTGGCGCCGTCGCCGGCGCGCAGGCCCTCCTTGCGGGCGCCGGAGGTGGCGTCGTACACGGTGAGTGACGTCTCCGCGGGGTCCAGGACGGCGAGGAGGTCGCCCGTCACGGCCAGGCCGCCGGGGGCGCCGCCGACGTCCAGGGTGCGGGTCACGGCGCCGGTCGCCGAGAGGATGATCACGTTGCCGAGGGACGGGACGGCGACCGCGGTCCACCCGTCCGGGTGGACTACGAGGGCTCCGCCGGCGGCGGGCAGCGCCCACCGGGTGGTGACGCCGGAGTCACCGACGGTGAGCACCGTGCTGCCGGACACGGCGCGGAATCCTCCGCCGGGCAGGGCGACCACTGAGCGTACCGGCTCGGTCACCGGCACGGAGGCGACCTGGGCGCCCGCGGTGTCGAGCAGCAGCAGGGCCGCCGGGAGCGCCACGGCGGTGCCGGACGGGCCGGTCGCGACCGCCGACGGGGGTCCACCCACCGGGACGACCGACCCGGCGGGTGACGCGGACGGGGCCGGGGCCCAGGTGGGCGTCGGTACGGTCGCGTCAGGACGGCTCACCGGGGCACCGGCGTCGCATCCGGTCAGGAGCGCCACCAGTACCAGCGACGACAGCATGGCACGGATCATGGTGGGCAATTATGTCTGGCGTTCCGGGTAGCCCGACGCCGGAGCCGACACGTCGTCCAGGGCGGCCCGGATCTCGCGCGGCAGGTCGATCTCCTCGGTCTGCAGCGCGCCGAGGAGCTGGCCGACGGTGCGGGCGCCGAGGACGGGCGCGACGACGCCCGGCCGGTCGCGGACCCAGGCGAGGGCGACCTCCAGGGGTGACACGCCGAGGCCGCCGGCGGCGGTGGCGACCGCCTCGACGATGCCGGCGCAGCGGTCGTCGAGGTACGGCGCGACGAACCGCTCGAAGTGCGGCGACGCGGCGCGGGAGTCGGCGGGCACGCCGCCGCGGTACTTGCCGGTGAGCACGCCCCGGCCGAGCGGCGACCAGGGCAGCAGCCCGATGCCCTGGGCGGAGCAGGCGGGCACGACCTCGCGTTCGATGCCGCGCTCCAGCAGCGAGTACTCGACCTGGGTGGAGACCAGCGGGGCGCGGCCCGGCCAGGCGGCCTGCCAGGTGGCGGCGCGGGCGGTCTGCCAGCCGGAGAAGTTCGACACACCGGCGTAGCGCGCCCGGCCGGTCTGCACGGCCGTGTCGAGGGCGCTGAGCGTCTCCTCCAGGGGCGTGTCGGGGTCGTACCCGTGGATCTGCCACAGGTCGACGTGGTCGGTGCCGAGCCGCTCCAGGGACGTGTCCAGGGCGCGCAGCAGGTGGCTGCGGGAGCCGTCGCGGCGGCGCGCCATGCCGGGGCGCAGGCCGGCCTTGGTGGCGATGACCAGCTCGTCGCGGGGCACCAGGCGCCCGACGAGGGCGCCGATCACGGACTCGGCCTCGCCGTCGGCATACACGTCGGCCGTGTCCAGCAGCGTGCCGCCCGCGTCGCGGAACGTCTTGAGCTGGGCGGCCGCATCGTCGGCGTCGGTGTCACGGCCCCAGGTCATGGTGCCGAGGGCCAGCCGGGATACCGCCAGCCCGCTACGGCCGAGCGGTCGCTGTTGCATGCATGGAACGATACGGCCGGATCCCACCGAAGGCGGGTAGGCGGGCCCCCCGCTACCCTTGGTGCCGCCCGTGCAGGGTCGCACGGGGGACCCTGGGAGGCTGTAGTGCGACTCGCGTTGAACCTCGGATATCTCGCCGCGTGGAATGACCCCGCCGGTCACCTGGCCCTCGCGCAGGAGGCGGACCGCCTCGGTTTCTCCTGCGTATGGGTGGCGGAGGCGTACGGATCCGACGCCCCGTCGTTGCTGGCCTGGTTCGCGGGGCAGACGGAGCGCATCGAGCTGGGCTCGGCGGTGTTCCAGATCCCGGCCCGCACCCCGGCGATGGCGGCGATGACGGCGGCCACGATCGACAAGCTGTCCGGGGGCCGGTTCCGGCTCGGCCTCGGCGTGTCGGGGCCGCAGGTGTCCGAAGGATGGCACGGTGTCCGGTTCGGCAAGCCGCTGCAGCGGACCCGCGAGTACATCGACATCGTGAACCTCGCGCTGACCCGCAAGACCGTCGCCTACGACGGGCAGCACTACCGGCTGCCGCTGCCCGACGGCCCGGGCAAGGCCCTCAAGCTCACGCTGCACCCGACCCGCGACCATGTGCCGGTCTACCTCGCCGCGGTCGGGCCGAAGAACCTCGAGCTCGCCGGTGAGGTCGCCGACGGGTGGCTGGCGATCTTCTTCTCCCCGGAGTTCGCGGCCGAGTCCCTGAAGCCGATCGAGGCGGGCCGGGCGAAGATCGGCAAGACGCTCGACGGGTTCGAGGTCTGCGCGGGTGTACCGGTGGTGTTCGGCGACGACCCGAAGATGTGCGCCGAGCTGGTGCGCCAGTACGCCGCCCTGTACGTCGGCGGCATGGGCAGCCGGGAGCAGAACTTCTACAACGCCCTCGCCACCCGCATGGGTTACGGCGACGCCGCCCGTGAGGTGCAGGACCTGTACCTGGCGAAGAAGCACCGCGAGGCGGCGGCCGCGGTGCCGTTCGAGTTCATCGACCGCACCTCGCTCATCGGGCCCGTCGAACGGGTCGCGGAGCGGCTGCAGGCGTACCGGGAGGCCGGCGTCACCGAGATCGCCACCCTGATCTTCGGCGACCACGAGCACGGCATCCAGACCATGCGGCAGCTGGCCCGGGCGTGGGAGATGGCAGGCTTGACCCTGTGACGACAGTTCTGCTGCTCCGGCACGGCCGCACCACCACCAACGCCACCGGGATCCTCGCCGGTCACCAGCCCGTGGGGCTCGACGACGTCGGGCAGGCGCAGGCCCGTGCCGTCGGCGAGCGGCTCGCCGACGCGAAGCTGCCCCTGGCGGCGGTGGTGTCCAGCCCGCTGCCGCGCTGCCGGGAGACCGTGTCGCTGGCGCTGCCGGAGTACGCGGACGTCGTTGTCGACGAGGGGGTCATCGAGTGCCGGTACGGCGACTGGACCGGCCGGCCGCTGAAGGAGCTGGCGAAGGAGCCGCTGTGGGCGACGGTGCAGGCGCACCCGTCCGCGGCGGTGTTCCCGGGGCCTGAGGGCGAGTCGATGGCGGTCATGTCGGCGCGCGCCGTCGCCGCGGTCCGCGGCTGGGACGCCCGGCTCACCGCGTCGCACGGCGCGGACGCGGTGTGGCTCGCGTGCAGCCACGGCGACATCATCAAGGCGGTCGTCGCCGACGCGCTGGGCATGCACCTGGACCTGTTCCAGCGCATCGCCGTCGAGCCCGCGTCGATCACCGTCATCCGGTACACGCCGCTGCGCTCGTTCGTGCTGCGCCTCAACGACACCGGCGGTGACCTGGCGCCGTTCGTGCCGAAGGTCGACGACGAACCCACCTCCGACGCCGCGGTCGGGGGCGGTTCGGGCGGTTCTGTGTGATCTTGCTGCCCGGCCTCGGCGCTCGTGCGCACATGCGGATAGAGTTTTCGGCATGAGCGGTCCGGAGCGCGGCGGGTTGAGCTCACGCCGGCACCGGAGTGCAGCGGAGGTGACGACCATGAGCGGTCCGGAGCGTAGCGGAGGAGCCGTGCATCGGCAGCTCCGGTCGAGCTCACGTCGGCGCCGGGACGCAGCGGAGGTGAACAAGTGAGTCACCAGGTTTATGCGTTTGAGCCGCCCGAGCGATTCGTCGCGGGCACCGTCGGCGCGCCCGGGGAGCGGACCTTCTTCCTCCAGGCGCGCGGCGGGGGGCGCCTGGTCAGCGTCGCCCTGGAGAAGGTGCAGGTGACCCTCCTGGCGGAGAAGCTCGAGGAGCTCCTGCTGGAGGCGCAGCGGCGCTTCGGCGTCGACCTGCCCGACACCGCCGCCGTCGACACCAGCGACAACGAGCCGCTCGACACGCCGCTGGACGAGGAGTTCCGCGTCGGCACCCTCGGCCTCGCGTTCGACGTCGACACCGCGACCGTCGTCATCGAGGCGATCGCCGTCGGCGACGACGAGGTCGAGGAGGTCGAGGAGGAGGACGACGACGAGCTCGTCATCGCCGACCGGGACCGGCTGCGGGTCCGGCTGACCCCGCAGGCGACCCGCGCGTTCATCGACCGGGCCAAGCGGGTCGTGGCCTCGGGCCGCCCGCCGTGCCCGCTGTGCGGCCAGCCCCTCGACGCCCGCGGGCACCTGTGCCCGCGGCACAACGGCTACCGCCGGTAGACGACGTGCCGGCACTGCCCCAGGACGAGGCGCTGGAACTGCTGCGCCACGGCACCATGGAGATCGAAGGCCGGCTGATGGACGCGTCCAACGCGACCCTGCGCGCCGCCATCACCCACGGCTCCACGGTCGCCCGGTGCGTGTACAAGCCCGTCAGCGGTGAACGCCCCCTGTGGGACTTCCCCGACGGCACCCTCGCCGGCCGGGAGTACGCGGCCTGGCTGCTGTCGGAGGCCACCGGCTGGGACGTGGTCCCGCCGACCGTCCTGCGCGACGGCCCGCTCGGCGCCGGCATGGTGCAGCTGTGGATCGACGACGAGCTGCAGACCGACGACGCGATCCTCGGCTTCGTGCCGCTCGGCAAGGTCCCGCGCACCTGGAAGCGGATCCTCACCGCGCACGACGAGCGGGGCCGCCCGTTCGTCCTGGCCCACGACGACGACCCGCGGCTGGCCCGGATGGCCGTCTTCGACGCCGTCGCCAACAACGCCGACCGCAAGGGCGGGCACATCATCGACACCGTCGACGGCCGCGTCCACGGCGTCGACCACGGCATCTGTTTCCACGCCGAGGACAAGCTGCGCACCATCCTGTGGGGCTGGGCCGGCGAGCTGCTGCCCGACGAGGCGGTCGAGGTGCTGGAGAAGCTGCGCGCCCAGTACACCGCCGGGCTCGCCGAGGCGCTGTCGGAGCACCTCACCGCCGCCGAGGTGGGCACCGTCGCGCTGCGCATCAACCTGCTGCTGCAGGGCAGGCGCTACCCGGCGCCCGACGAGGACCGCCACGCCATCCCGTGGCCGCCGATGTGAAGGCCTGTCTACGCTAGGTTCGTCACACCTGTTTCCCCGGTGTTTCGGCACCGGCCCGCAGATAGTCTTGGCGGATGGATTCATGGTCGGCACCGGCGGTGCCCACGCTGCCCCGCACCGCTGCCGGTGCGACCACGCTCGCCCTGTTCGACTCGGCGCGCCGCGAGATCGCCCCGGTCGTCGTGGGGGGCCGGCCCGCCACCATGTACGTCTGCGGCATCACCCCCTATGACGCGACGCACCTCGGTCACGCCGCCACCATGATCGCCTTCGACGTGGCCAACCGGGTGTGGCGCGACGCCGGCCTCGACGTCGACTACGTGCAGAACGTCACCGACGTCGACGACCCGCTGCTGGAGCGCGCCGCCCGCGACGGCGAGGACTGGGTCGTGCTCGCGATGCGCGAGACCGCCCTGTTCCGCGAGGACATGGAGGCGCTGCGGATCATCCCGCCGAAGCGCTACGTCGGCGCCGTGGAGTCCATCCCGCAGATCGCCCGCCAGGTGTCCGCGCTGCTGGCCAGCGGTCACGCGTACGTGCTGGAGGACGGCACCGGCGACGTCTACTTCAGCGTCGCCACGGCCCCCGGCTTCGGCAGCGAGTCCAACCTGTCGCGCACCGAGATGCTCCGCCTCGCCGCGGAGCGCGGCGGCGACCCGCAGCGCCCCGGCAAGCGCGACCCGCTCGACCCGCTGCTGTGGCGTGGCCTGCGCGAGGGCGAGCCCGCGTGGGACGGCGGCGACCTCGGCCCCGGCCGCCCCGGCTGGCACATCGAGTGCACCGTCATCGCCCAGAGCCTGCTCGGCGACACCATCGACGTGCAGGGCGGCGGCAACGACCTGCTCTTCCCGCACCACGAGTGTTCCGCCGCGCACGCCGAGGCCCTCAGCGGCAAGGCGCCGTTCGCCACGCACTACGTGCACGCCGGCATGATCGGCCTCGACGGCGAGAAGATGTCCAAGAGCATGGGCAACCTCGTCTTCGTCTCCCGCCTGCGCGGTGACGGCGTCGACCCGATGGCGGTGCGCCTCGGCCTGCTCGCCGACCACTACCGCAACGACCGCCTGTGGACCGACGACGTGCTCAAGACCGGCCAGCAGCGGCTGTCCCGGTGGCGCGCCGCGGCCCGGTCCGGCATCGGCCCGTCAGGCATCGAGCTGGTGGAGCAGCTGCGGGAGCGGCTCGCCGACGACCTCGACACGCCGGGTGCGCTCGCCGCCGTGGACGCCTGGGTCGACGCGACCCTCGCCGACGCCGGTGAGGACCGCGACGCGCCGGTGCTGATGCGCACGGCCGTGGACGCGCTGCTGGGCATCAAGCTGTAGGCCGGCGACGGCCGCAGGATTGCGTGGGCGGGTCGGCCTGATCGCCGCGCCCGGGATCGTCGGACGTCTCGGGTCGCCCGTCTGGCGGAGGTCACCCGCCCACGCACTGCTCCACCCCCGTGCCCGGAAGCCGCGGCGATCCCGGCCACCAGCCCCTGCCTGCCCGGCCGGCAGCGCCGCGGGCCCCGGGCCGCGGCCCCTGGCGACGTGGGTCACCCGGCCAGCAGCGCCTCCAGCAGTGCGGCGGGCCCCGGCGGGTCGGGCGGGGCTCCGTACAGCGCGGCGCTCACGTGCCGGCCCGGGCCGGGCAGCGGCACCGTCCGTACACCTGCCGCACGATGCGCACGCAGCGCCAGATCCGGCAGGATGGTGACGCCCAGGCCCGCCGCGACCAGGGCCTGCACGGCGACGTAGTCGTCGGTGGTGAACGCGATCCGCGGCGCGAACCCGGCCGCCTCGCAGCGCCGCACCAGGCTGGTCCGGCACCGGTCGCAGCCGCCGATCCAGCGTGCCCCGGCGAGGCCGGCCAGGTCACGGGTGTCCGCCGCGCCGGTGACGAGGTGCAGCGGCTCGTCGAACAGCGGCGTCAACCGGAACCCGTCACCGGGTGACGGCGGCGCGTAGTCGAACACCACCGCCAGGTCCACCTCACCGGCCTTGAGCAGCCGCAACGCCTCCGGCGGCTCGGCCTCCACCAGGCTCAGTGCCACCGCCGGGTGCGCTGCGGCGAACCGGGCCGCCGCCGGTGGCACGAACGACCCCAGCGCCGACGGGAACGCCGCCAGCCGCACCCGCCCGGCCGCCAGCCCGCTGTGCTCGGCCAGCTCCGCCTCCGCCGCGTCGAGGCGCCCGAGGATCTCCTCCGCCCGCTCCGCCAGCAGCCGCCCGGCCGGCGTCAGCCGCACCCCGCGCCCCACCCGCTGCACCAGCCGCGCGCCGGTCTCCGCCTCCAGCCGCGTCAGGTGGTGGCTCACCGACGGCTGCGCGTAGTGCAGCGCCTCGGCGGCGGCGGTGACCGACCCGTGCCGGGCGACCGCGAGCAGCACCCGCAACCGCGTCAGGTCAAGCATCAACCCCACCTATGGTTTCCAGAGAAACTCGGCATTGGATTTATATATGGTACGGCCAGCAGGCTGGACCGCATGATCTCGCTCAACGATGTGCTGCACGCCCGGCGCCTGCTGGACCGGCACCTGCCGCCGACGCCGTCCTGGTCGTACCCGCTGCTGGACGAGGCGGCGGGCCGCAGCGTCGTGGTCAAGCACGAGAACGCGCAGCCGACCGGCGCGTTCAAGGTCCGCGGCGCGCTGAACCTCCTCGCCGGGCTGGACCCGCACCTGCCCGTCGTCACGTACTCGACCGGCAACCACGCCCGGGCCGTCGCGTACGCCGCCCGCACCTTCGGCATCGCCGCCCACGTCGTGATGCCGGCCGGCACCGCCGAGGGCAAGGTCCGCGCGGTGCGGGCGCTCGGCGCGACCGCGGTCCTGCACGGCGGGCACATGGCCGACGCCGAGGCCCGCGCCGAGGCCCTCGCCGGCGAGCTCGGCGGCCGCCTGGTCAGCCCCGGCGACGAGCCCGCCGTGATCGCCGGGGTCGGCACCGCCTACCTGGAGCTGTTCGAGCGCCACCCGGACCTCGACACGGTCGTGGTGCCGGTCGGCAGCGGCACCGGCGCGGCCGCCGCCTGCCTCGTCGCCGCCGCGGTGGCGCCCGGCTGCCGGGTGATCGGCGTGCAGTCCGCCGCCGCGCCGGCCGCGCACGACTCGTGGCGGGCCGGGTCCTGCGTCCGCCGCGACAACCGCACCCGGGTCGACGGCCTGGCCACCGGCCGCGGGTTCGCGCTGCCGCAGTCGCTGCTGCGCGACCGGCTCGCCGGGTTCGTCCTCGTCGACGACGACGCCATCGACGCCGCCCGCGGGGTCCTCGCCGGCACCGCGCACACCCAGGCCGAGGGCGCCGGCGCGGCCGCGCTCGCCGCGGTGCTCGCCCGCCCCGACCTGATGGGCGTGCGGGTCGCCGTGATCCTCACCGGCGGCAACGCCACCCCCGCGGAGCTGACCCGGATGACCGCCCCGGCGATCACCAGGGTGTGACGTGCGACACCGTCCGGCGCTCGAAACCGACCGTTCGCCGATCAGTGCCCAAATCGGTCAGCGGCCGGGACTGCGATCAGGTTACGTCGATCTGCCTGGCCGCCCGCCAGGCCCGAACACCCCCTGTGAGGAGGTCAGCCATGACCGGTCCCGAACGGCCCGACACCCCCCGGGCCGCGGACAAGAGCCCGTGGAACTGGCTGCTGTTCATCCCGATCGTGCTGCCGCTGGTCACCGTCTGGTACAACGCCGACAGCCCCCGGCTGCTCGGCTTCCCGAGGTTCTACTGGATGCAGCTCGCCATCATCTCCGTCGGCGTCGGCACCACCACGCTCGTCTACCAGATGACGAAGCGGCGGTGACCGGCGATGTGGCGTGACCATCAGCTCGAGATCGCGATCTTCGTCGTCCTGTTCCTCGGTGTGAGCGCGGTCGGGTTTGTCGCGGCCCGCTGGCGCCGCCCCGACACCCTCAACCACCTCGACGAGTGGGGCCTCGGCGGCCGCAGCTTCGGCGGCTGGATCACCTGGTTCCTCGTCGGCGGCGACCTGTACACCGCGTACACGTTCGTCGCCGTCCCGGCCCTGCTCTTCGCCGCCGGCGCGGCCGGCTTCTTCGCCGTGCCGTACACCGTCATCATCTATCCGCTGGTGTTCCTGGTGCTCGTGCGGATGTGGTCGGTGTCGCACCGGCACGGGTTCGTCACTCCGGCCGACTTCGTGCGGGCCCGCTTCCAGTCCCCGACCCTCGCGCTGCTCGTCGCGATCACCGGGATCGTGGCGACGATGCCGTACATCGCGCTGCAGCTCGTCGGCATCGAGTCCGTGCTCAAGACGATGGGCGTCACCGGCTCCGGCACCATCGCCCGGCACCTGCCGATCATCGTCGCGTTCGCGATCCTGGCCGCCTACACGTACTCCAGCGGGCTGCGCGCCCCGGCGCTCATCGCGTTCGTCAAGGACACCCTGATCTACGTCGTCATCCTCGTCGCGGTGTTCTACCTGCCGTACAAGCTCGGCGGCTGGGGCGCCATCTTCGACGCCGCAGACGCGAAGTTCGACAAGTCCGCCTCACCGGCCGACGGCATCCTGCTCAACGCCAACAACCAGCTGCAGTACATCACCCTGGCGCTGGGCTCGGCCCTCGCCCTGTTCCTCTACCCGCACAGCATCACCGGCGTCCTGGCCAGCAAGAACCGTGACGTGATCAAGCGCAACATGTCGGCGCTGCCCGCGTACTCGCTGCTGCTCGGCCTCATCGCGCTGCTGGGGTACGCCGCCATCGCCGCCGGTGTCACGCCGCTGAAGAACCCCAACGGCACCAGCGACAACAACACCGTCGTGCCGCTGCTGTTCGACAAGCTGTTCCCCGACTGGTTCGCCGGCGTGGCCTACGCCGCCATCGGCATCGGCGCGCTCGTCCCCGCCGCGATCATGTCGATCGCCGCGGCGAACCTGTTCACCCGCAACGTGTACCGCGAGTACCTGCGCCGCGACGCCACCCCGCACCAGGAGGCGACGGTGTCGAAGGTGACCTCGCTGCTGGTGAAGGTCGGCGCGCTGGTCTTCGTGGTGTTCGTCGACCCGCAGTTCTCCATCGACCTGCAGCTCATCGGCGGTGTCATCATCCTGCAGACGCTGCCCGCGGTCGCGCTGGGCCTGTTCACCCGCTGGTTCCACCGCGGCGCCCTCATCGGCGGCTGGGTCGCCGGCATGGGCCTGGGCATGTGGATGCTCTACCAGATCCCGAACGCCGCCACGAAACGCGCCCACTTCGGCGGCTCCGCGTTCCCGCTGAAGGAGTTCGGCTTCGACTCCGCCAAGACGATCTACGTCGGCTTCGTCGCCGTCGCGGTGAACCTCGCCGTCGCGGCGCTGCTGACCCTGATCCTGCGGGCCGCCTCCGTCACCGACGGCGGCGACGACACGACCCCGTCGGACTACTTCGCCGACGAGGGCGACCCGCGCGCCGACACCGCCCACCCGGCGACCGCGTCCGCGACCCCGGCGGCCGCGTCCCCGGCGGCCGCGTCCCCGGCGGCCGCGTCCCCGGCGGCCGCGTCCTCCGGGACACGGCCGGACGTCGCCCCGGACCCGATCACCTGATCCGCACCGGCGGCCGCCGTCCCGTGCCCACGAGGGCCGGCGGCCGCCGTCGTGCACCGCCGTCAGGGGATCGCGGCGGTCACCGGGGTCCAGGTGCTGTCGTCCTGCACGTCGCCGAGCGTGACCGCCTCCAGGACCTTGCGCATCTCGGCGTCCGTGAGCCGCCCGCCGCTGCTGACCTGGATGTTCACGCCACCGGACCACCGGTTGCAGAACCCGGTCAAGCACGTCACGCCGGGCGAGGGCTGCTGGTTGGAGTTGGCGGCGGGTACCACGTACACGACGAAACTGCCGGGCGGGTCGTCGCCCTCCTCACCGCCGAACGGCACGCTCAGCCCGGTCGTCGGCTGGCCCGGCTTGCTGAACAGCAGCCCCGCGTAGTCGCCCTCGCGGGCGGACGCGATGCCGTTCAGGCCGGTCATGGCGTGCACGGCGACCTCGTCGAGGCGGTACCCCGCCGGCACGTACCCGAGCTTCACCGGCACCTTCGCCACGGCCGGCGGTGCGGCGCGCAGCCCCGCCGCCAGGTCCCGCAGCTCCTTCGCTGACGGGTACGCCGCGTCGTCGGAGCTCGCCTTGAGCACCGCCCAGGCGTCGGTGTTGTACTGCCACGCCAGGGTCCGGCGCACCGCCCAGCCGTGCTCGGTGTCGGTGACCTCGAGCCCGGGCCGCCCGTCGACGGTCACCTGCTGCGCGCCGGTCAGCTTCGCCGGGTCGTACGCGCCGGCCCGGTACACGGTCAGGTACGCGTACAGGTTCGGCCCGCCCGGCCCCGGCGCGTCGGGGTCGACGGCCTTGTCGTTGGTGGCGAGCCCGTCGGCGTACACCGAGGCCAGCTGGTACGCGGTCGACACGTCGACCGGCTGCGCCACCCGCAGCTTGCCCACCCGGTACCCGCCGAACGTGAACGTGAACGGCTCCGCCGTCGCCGGCACGGGCTGCGCCGCCACGGCCGCCGGCTGCTCCTGTCGCTGCTGTGTCCTGCCGGTCAGCGCCGGCACCGCGACCGCGGCGGCGACGACGCCGAGCACCGCCACCGCCGCCCCGCCGGACGCCATCCAGGCGCGCCGGCGCCGGCGTTGGACGCGCTGTCCCGACGCGACGATGTCGTCAGCGGCGTACCGCAGTGGCGGTGGCTCTGACGTCGCCAGCTCCACCAGGTCCTGCATTCGCATGGGTCCACTCTCCGAGTTGTGACGGTTCGTCCAAGACCACGCCTCCGGCGGCGAGCGCCTCCCGGAGATTCGCCAGACCTCTGGTGGTCTGGCTCCTGACCGATGCGGCCCGGACCCCGAGCACCTCCGCCGCCTCCTCGACCGTCATGCCGAGGTAGTACCGCAGCACGAGGACCGCCCGTTGCCGTACCGGGACGGCGGCCAGGGCCCGGCGCACGGCCAGGCGTTCGTCGGCGGCGCCGCTGTGGTCGCCCTGGACCACGTCGGGCACCCCGTCCCCGGCCGAGCGTTCCCGCCGCCACCAGGGCCGTCGTGTCTCGTCGATCGCCGCCCGGACGACCATGGTCTGCGCGTACAGGTCAGGCCGGTCGAGCCGGGCCCAGCGCGGATACAGCTTCGTCAGGGCGTTGGCCACCGCGTCCTCCGCAGCGTGCCAGTCCCCGCACGTGACGTACGCCAGGTTCCGCAACGCCGCCATCCGCGACGCCACGAACTCCCGGAACCCGTCCGGATCGTCTGCTTTCAACCGGCCGCTCCCTCCGCCGCAGATAGAACGGACGCCGCCACTCGGAACGCTGCACGCCCGGCGGAAATTTTCTCCCGCCGCTGTCCCTCCCCGCGGATCACCGGTGGCAGTCGCGGTGCACCCCGGTTACGGTGCTGCTCAAGGTGCCTGGAGAGCTGGGGGTGCGGTGACGCTGACGAAAAAGGGTTCTCGGCGCATCGTCGTCGACGGGGTCGAGTTCCGCTGGCGGGTGCGTCGCAGGCCGACGTACGACCAGGCAATGGCCTGGACACCCCTGACGTTCGTCGTGGAGCAGGCCGGGCAGCGGGGTGCGCTGCTGGTCGTGTCGATGCCGGGGCCGCATCCCAGCAACTGGGTGGGGCTGCCGAGCGAGCCCGTGCTGCCCTCGACGGTCGCTTCCGGGGTCCGCTCGGCGCTGGCCGCGGGCTGGCAGCCGGCCCAGCCCGGCCGGTTTTCGCGCTGACGCTGCCCTAGTTCCGTCCACGAACGTTCACGGTGTTGACGTCGCTCGGGCGGCTGGTCGGTGCCGGCTCACGTGTGATCTTGCCCGGTTGATCGAAGTCGTGTCGTGGTCGTCCGGGCGACCGGGACGCGACTTGGATCACCACAGTGGTCCGGCCGGAACGCGGGCGCGCGGGAGGGCGGGCGCGCGGGCGCGCCGGAGGGCACGCGTGCGGGAAGCCAGGCACGGGGAAGGTCGGCACGGGGAAGGCCGGCACGGGGAAGGCCGGCACGGGGAAGGCGGGCGTGCGGAAGCGCGCGGCAGGCCTGAGACAGGCGAGGACGAACCCCCAGCCGACCGCGACCTCCCGAAAGCGCGCGGCAAGCCGGGCGGCCGAGCAGGGCCAACCCTTCGGTGGCCACGCCAACCGAAGGCCGCGAACGGCACCCTGCCCCCGAGTGCATCCTGGACCTGCGCACGATCAGCCGTGCCACCTGGCCACGACGCTCGGCGGAGCCGCGTGCGGCCTAACCCAGGGCGAGGTCCGGTTCGTCGGTCGGCAGGCCGGGCCGGACACCCGGGATCTTGTACTCCTCCGTCAGCGTGGTCATCGGGCCTGGCCAGGCGGCCTGGGCGACCTCGATCGGCCGGTGCTCGGCGTCATAGGCGATGTGCAGCAGCACCAGCACCGGCGTGTCGGGCCGGATCTGCAGCAGCTCGGCCTCCTCGCGGGTGGGCAGGCGGGCGCTGACCTGGTCCTTCGCGCTCGTGTAGCGGCGGCCCAGCTCGGCCTCGACCTCCTGGTAGAGCGGCCGGTCGAACACGTCGGGGCGCTCGATGGACGTGCCGCGGACGTCGGCGGGGCGGAACCAGGAGGCGCCGACCTCGACGGGGGCGTCGCCGGTGCGCACGAGGTGGCGGCGGACCAGCAGCGGCACGCCGACGTCGATGCCGAAGCCCTCGGCGACGTCGGCGGGGCAGGGCATGACGCCGACCTGCATCAGGTGCTGACGATACCGCGCGGCGAGCTCGGCGTGGTAGCCGCGCTCGGCGCCGTAGCGCCCGCGGGACAGCCGGTTCATCCGGCGCTTCGTGCCGCGGACGAACGTGCCCGAGCCCGGACGGGTGATCAGCAGGCCCTCGATGCGCAGCTGGTCGATGGTGCGCTGGACGGTCTGCTTGGCGACCCCGAACTGCGTGGCGAGGGTGGGGATCGACGGCAGTCGCTCGCCGGGCGCCCAGTCGCCGCGGTGGATGCGGGCCCGGAGCTGCGCGGCGATCTGCCGGTGCGGGAACTCCGCGGCCCCAGGGTTGATGGTCATACGGCAAAGCCTAGCCTCCTAGGAAGCTTTGCGCAAGCGGATCTGGAACACACGACCGCGCCACATGATGGGAACTGGCTACTGAGCTATGGGAGCGGGACTCGTACTGTGACTGCATGCAGGTGAATCAGTCCGCGAAGCTGGCCAACGTCTGTTACGACATCCGCGGACCGGTGATGGCCGCCGCCAAGCAGATGGAGGCCGAAGGCCATCACATCCTGAAGCTCAACATCGGCAACCCGGCGCCGTTCGGGTTCGAGGCGCCGGAGGAGATCCTTCAGGACGTCATCCTGAACCTGCCGTCGGCCCACGGCTACGGCGACTCGAAGGGCCTGCTGTCCGCCCGCCGCGCCGTCGTGCAGTACTACCAGCAGAAGCAGGTCTACGGCGTCGACATCGAGGACGTGTACCTCGGCAACGGCGTGTCCGAGCTCATCGTCATGGCGCTGCAGGCGCTGCTCGACAACGGCGACGAGGTGCTGATCCCGTCGCCGGACTACCCGCTGTGGACCGCCTCGGTCAGCCTCTGCGGCGGTCGTGCCGTGCACTACATCTGCGACGAGTCCAACGACTGGATGCCCGACGTCGACGACATCGTCGCGAAGGTCACGCCGCGCACCAGGGCGATCGTCATCATCAACCCGAACAACCCGACCGGTGCCGTGTACTCGCGCGAGATGATCGAACGGATCACCGAGGTCGCCCGCCAGCACAACCTGCTCGTGTTCTCCGACGAGATCTACGACAAGATCCTGTACGACGACACGACGCACGTCTCGACCGCCGCCGTCGCCCCCGACCTGCTGACGCTCACGTTCAACGGGCTGTCGAAGGCCTACCGGGTGGCCGGCTTCCGCACCGGCTGGCTGGTGCTGTCGGGGCCGAAGCAGCACGCCAGCAGCTACATCGAGGGCCTGGACATCCTCGCCAACATGCGGTTGTGTCCGAACGTGCCGACGCAGCACGCCGTGCAGACCGCGCTCGGCGGGTACCAGAGCATCAACGACCTGATCCTGCCCGGCGGCCGGCTGCTCGCCCAGCGGGACACGGCGTGGCGGATGCTCAACGACATCCCGGGCGTGTCGTGCACCAAGCCGCGGGGTGCCCTGTACATGTTCCCGCGCCTGGACCCCGAGGTGCACCCGATCAAGGACGACCTGCAGTTCGCGCTGGACCTGCTGCGCAAGGAGAAGCTGATGGTCGTGCAGGGGACCGGCTTCAACTGGCACCACCCGGACCACTTCCGCATCGTGACCCTGCCGCGGGTCGCGGACCTGGAGGACGCGATCGGTCGCATCGGCCGCTTCCTCAGTACGTACCGGCAGGTGTGACGCCGTTCACCGGCGCAGCAGGCGGACCGTCCAGATGACGGCGGCGACGGCCGGGGCCACCACGCAGATGGTGCGCCCCGCGACGACGCCGCCGTTGGTCCCGGCCGGCCCGGTGAGGGCGGTGGTCGCGGCGTACGCGCACAGCGCCACGGTCAGCAGGATCGTCGCGGCGTCGACCAGCCGCCGGCCCGGCCGGGTCAGGCGGCCGACCCGGTAGTAGGTGAGCACGGCGAGCGGCGCGCCGAGCGTCGGCGCGATGAGCCAGTCGGCGGGCAGCCCGTCCGTGATCGGGGCGATCGCGCCGGAGACGTGGGCGGCCGCGGCGGCACTGGCGACGAGCCCGAGCCGGTCAGCTCCGCGGCGGATCGCCCGAGCGCCGCCACCACGGACCGGTCCCCAGCACCAACGCCGGGACCAGGGGCGGCGGCGGTGGCCGGCGTGCTCACCGGCGGCGCGACGCCCCCGTCCAGCGCGGGAGCCGGCAGCGTGACCGCGACGCCCCCGTCCGCCGCCGGGACCGGCGTGGGAGCCGGCGGCGTGACCGCGACGCCCCCGCCCGGCGCCGGGACCGGCGCGGGAGCCGGCCCGCAGTGCAGCGCCCCCTCCGCGACCACCAGCTGCGGCTCCTCCAGGACCGTCGCCGACCGCCCCGTCGCCCGTAGCAGCAGCGTCGCCACGAGCGGGGTCCGCGTCGCCCCACCCACCAGGAACCATCCCGCGAACCCGTCCGCCGGCACCCGCGACTCCCGGGCCGTGGCCAGGGTGACCTCGATCGTGCTCCGCAGCAGCGGCTCCGCCGCCGACTCGTACTCGGCGCGGGTGACCAGCACGTCCTGTCCGGCGGCGGCGACGTACACGGTGGCCGACGCGTTGCGGGTCAGGCTCTCCCGGGCCGCCCGGGCGTCCTGCCACACCAGCAGCCGCTGCCGCTGGTCATCGGCGGACCGCGGCCGGCGCAGCCGCGCGGCCACCGGCGCCGCGGAGCGCTCCAGCGCCGCGCACACCAGGTCGAACACGGCGGTGTCCAGGTCGATCCCCAGGTCCACATCAGCAGCCACGGATGCAAACCCTAGGTGACGGTGGGCAGCTACCAGGCGCCGGTCGCGGACGGGCCGGCCTGGCCGCCGCGGCGGCGCAGGTATTTCTCGAACTCCTGCGCGATCTCGTCGCCCGACAGCGGCTGCAGCCCGGCGTCGCCGGAGCGCTCCTCCAGCTCGCGCACGTATTCGGCGAGCTCGGCGTCCTGCTCGGCGGCCTGCTTGAGCCGCTCCTCCCACTCCGAGGACTCCTTGGCCAGGTCGCCGGTGGGGACGGGCAGGTCGAGGACCTCCTCGACACGGTGCAGCAGGGCGAGGGTCGCCTTCGGGCACGGCGGGTTGTTCGCGTAGTGCGGCACGTGCACCCAGAAGGACACGGTTTCCAGGTCGGCGCGCACGCACGCGTCGTGCAGGACGCCGACGATGCCGGTCGGTCCCTCGTACCGGGTCGGGGTGAGGCCGAGCCGCTCGGTGGTGTCGGTGACGGTGGTGCCGCGCGGCGCGGAGCCGCTGACCGGCAGCGGCCGGGTGTAGGGCACGTCGGCGAGCAGCGCGCCGAGCAGGACGATGCGGCTCACCTCGAGGCTGTGGCAGACCTCGAGGACCTGCTCGCAGAAGGTGCGCCAGCGCATGCTGGGCTCGATGCCGCGGATGAGGACGATGTCCCGCTCGGCGTCCGGCGGGGTGGCGACGGAAAAGCGCGTGGTGGGCCACTCGATGCGGCGGGTCTCGCCCTCGGACATCGTCACCGTCGGCCGGTTGACCTGGAAGTCGTAGAAGTCCTCGGGGTCGAGCGCGGCGATGGGCTCGGCGCCCCACTCCTGCTCGAGATGCTCGACGACGGCGGTCGACGCGTCGGCAGCGTCGTTCCACCCTTCGAACGCGGCAATCGCGACAGGGGAGCGCAGCACGGGCAGGCCGTCGAACTCGGTCACGGTCCCAGCCTACGTGGGCGACCGCCGGATGGCTTGCCGGCCGCGCCCGGGGGTGTCGGTTTTCAAGATCACCTCGCGGCCGCCGGGCCCGGGTCGTGCCGAATATCCTGGGGTGATGCGATGGGTGATCTACGGAGCGGGTGCGGTCGGCGGGGTGGTCGCCGCCCGGCTCGCGCTGGCGGGCCAGGACGTGGCGGTCGTCGCGCGCGGCGCGCACCTCGAGGTGATCCGCCGCGACGGGCTGACGCTGCGCCAGCCGTCCGGTGACACGGTCGTCAAGCTGGAGGCGTACGAGCACCCGGCCGACACCGGCAAGGATGTCGTGGTGCTCGGCATGAAGGGCATGGACACCGAGGCGGCGCTGGTCGCGCTGGAGGGCTTCGACGGGCCGGTCGTCTGCCTGCAGAACGGGGTCGCCAACGAGCGGGCCGCCCTGCGTCACTTCGCGGACGTATACGGCGTGCACGTCATCCTGCCCGCCAGCCACCTGGCTCCCGGCGTGGTCGTCGCCCACTGCGGCCCGGTCCCGGGCATCCTCGACCTGGGCCGCTACCCGGCCGGGACCGACGCAACGGCGCAGCGGCTCGCCGCCGGCCTGGAGTCCGCCGGGTTCGTCTCGCAGCCGCGCGCGGACATCACGCGGTGGAAGTACCGCAAACTCGTGCTCAACCTGGCCAACGCGGTCGAGGCGCTGTGCGGGCGGGTCGACGGCCTCGACGAGGCGGTCGCGCCGGTGCAGGCCGAGGGGGAGGCGGTGCTGCGCCGCGCCGGGATCGACGTCGCGACGCAGGAGGAGGAGGACCGGCAGCGCCGCGGCGACGTCATGCGCTGGCCGTCGGAGGCCGAGCGGGCCGGCGGTTCGTCGTGGCAGAGCCTCGCCCGTGGCACCGGCACCGTGGAGGCCGACTACCTCAACGGCGAGATCGTGCTCCTTGCCCGCCTGCACGGCATGCCGGCGCCGGCGAACGAGACCGCCCGCCGGCTCGTGCAGCGTGCCGCCCGGGAGGGCCGGCCGCCGGGCGGCATGACCCCGCGGGAGTTCCTGGCCGCCGTCGAGGCCGTGACCTTGCGCACGATCGACCGGCCGTGACCGTCACTCTCGGGCAGGATCCGTCAGGTGGCTTCTGATGACCGGCTCCAGGCCGTGCTCTTCGACATGGACGGCACCCTCGTGGACAGCGAGAAGGTGTGGTCCGTCGGCCTGACCGAGCTCGCCGCGCACTACGGCGGGGAGCTGTCCGCGCAGGCCCGGCACGCGATGGTCGGCAGCAACATGACCGACTCGATGCGGTTGCTGCACGACGACCTCGGCCTGCCCGCGAGCATCAGCACCGACGACAGCGTCGTGTGGCTGGAGACCAGGGTCAAGGAGCTCTTCCACGGCGGCATGGAATGGCGTCCCGGCGCCCAGCAGCTGCTCGCCGCGTTGCGTGCCGAGGGTGTACCCCTCGCGCTGGTCACCGCCACGCACCGGCACCTCGTGGACGTGGCGCTGCTGACGATCGGTGCGGACAATTTCGACGCGGTCGTCGCCGGCGACGAGGTGGACCGGACCAAGCCGCACCCGATGCCGTACCTGACCGCGGCGCGGCTGCTGGGCACCACCGCCCCGCAGTGCGTCGCCGTGGAGGACTCGCCGAACGGGCTGCTCAGCGCCCGCGCCGCCGGCTGCGCCGTGCTCGGCGTGCCGTGCGAGGTCGACCTGGACCCCGAGGGGGTCACGCTGGTCGGTTCGCTGCTCGACGTCGACGTCGACTACCTGCGCAAACTCGTCGCCTGAGCGCGTTGCACGCGTGACGCCGGGAAGGGGGCGCCCCCGTGGGCGCCCCCTTCCCGTGCCGTGCCGGTCAGTCGTGCGAGATGGCCTGCAGGACGTTGACCCGCGACGCGCGGATCGACGGCAGGACCGCCGCGACGACCCCGACCAGCGCCGCAAGGAGCAGGTACGTCGCCATCTGGCTCCACGGGAACGCCATCTTGGTGAACCCGTCGTCCTTCAGCGCCCGCACCACCGCCGCGCCGAGCCCGGTGCCGACGGCGAGGCCGAGCAGCGCGCCGAAGGTGGAGATGACGACCGCCTCGACGGTCACCATCCGCATCGTCTGCGCCCGGCGCATCCCGATCGCCCGCAGCAGCCCCAGCTCGCGGGTGCGCTCCAGCACCGACAGCGCCAGCGTGTTGACGATGCCGAGGACCGCGATGAGGATCGCCAGGGCCAGCAGTACCTGGATCATCACCAGCAGCTGGTCGAACTGCGCGGCCTGCGCGTCGACGAACTCGGCCCGGTTCGCGACCGACACCTCCGGGTTGTCCACCAGCAGCTGGTCGACCTGGCGCTGGATCGCGTCGACCGCGGTGCCGTCGCTGACCCGCAGGTAGCCCCAGGACGGCTGCGCGCTGCGGAAATCCTTCACCACGTCACCGGAGACCACCAGGCCACCCATCACGTCGCTCTGCTGGTACAGCCCGACGATCTTCACCTGGTGCGGCTGGCCGCGGGTGAACTGCATCGTCATCGTCGAACCGAGCTGCAGGTTGCGCTTCTTGGCGTTCTCCACGTCGATGACGGCCTGGTCCGGCCCGCTCCACGCGAGGGTGCCCTCGGTCGCGACCAGCTTGAACATGCCCGCGTAGGCGGCCAGGTCCGGCGTCGCGGAGATGCCCCGGCCCTCCCCGTCGACCTGCGCGAAGTCCCAGTACTCGCTTGCCGCGCTGGCCACGCCCGGCAGCTTCGCCGCCGCGTCCATCACCGCCGGGTCGAACTTCGCCGGCCCGTTGTCGTCGCCGTCGCCGGAGATGATCAGGTCGACGGTCACCTGGGTCGAGGCCTGCGACGACAGGCTCTGCTTCGCCGAGGCGAGGATGACGTTCACGCCGGTGATCAGGGCGAGGCCGACCATCAGCGCGGCCGCGGTGATCGCGGTGCGGCGCGGGTTGCGGCCCGAGTTGAGCCGGCCCAGCTTGCCCGGCACCGACCAGGAGAACAGCCGGCCGAGCAGCGACACCACCGGCCGGGCCAGCAGCGGCGTGAGCAGCGCGATGCCGATGAAGCTGACCAGGACGCCGCCGAGGATCAGCCACAGCGTGTTGTCGCCCTGTCCGGCCAGGCCGAGGCCGAGCATCGTGCCGCCGGCCGCGCCGATGAGCGCGCCGCTGACGGTGAGCTTGGTGAGCGGCCGGTCCGGGGTCGCGACCTCCTGCAGCGCCGCGATCGGCGGGATCCGGGAGGCGCGCAGCGCCGGCAGGACCGCCGCGACGACCGTCACCAGCAGGCCGACGACGAACGCGCTGATCACCGCGGTGGCGGGCACGCCGACGCTGGCCAGCTCGACGCCGCTGACGTTGCCGAACACCCAGGCGAGCAGGACCCCGACGCCGATGCCGGCGGCCAGGCCCAGGACCGAGGCGATGAGCCCGATCGCGACCGCCTCGATGATGACCGAGCCGAGGGTCTGGCTGCGGCTGCCGCCGAGGGCCCGCATGAGCGCCAGCTCCCGGGTCCGCTGCGCGACGATGATCGAGAACGTGTTCAGGATGAGGAACGTACCGACGAACAGCGCGACACCGGCGAAGCCGATGAGCACGTTGTTGAAGAACGCCAGGCCCTCCCTGAACTCCTTGGTCGTCTCGTCGGTCAGCTGCTGGCCGGTCTTGACCTGGAACCCGGCGGCCTCGCCGCCGAGCGCGGCGGCGACGTCGTCGCGCAGCTTCTCGTTGGACACGCCGTCGGCGGCCTTGACGTTGATCGAGCTGTACACGTCCTTCTCGCCGAGCATCAGCTCCTGCGCGACCGGCGTGGTGAACAGCACCTCCAGCGACCCGCCGAGGGAGTCGCGGTCGCCGCTGTAGCCGAAGATGCCGACGAGCTTGAACACCCGCTTACCGGGCTGCAGGGTGAGCACGCCGACGTCGTCGCCGACCTTCAGGCCGCCGGCGCTCTTGGCGGTGGTCACGTTGACGACGATCTCGTTGTCGGTGGCCGGTGCCCGGCCCTCCCGCAGCTGCAGCAGGTCCGACGTGCCGACCCAGTTGCCGCCGAGCCGCGGCGGGCCGAAGGTGGTGACGACCTTGCCGTTCTTGCCGATGACCCGGGCGCCGTCCGCGCTCGCCTCGCCGGTGACGCTCGCGACGCCGGGCACGGCGCGGACCTTGTCGAGCGTCGCGGCCGGGATGTTGCCCTGCTGCGACGGGCCGAAGTCCTGATCGCCGACCTTCGGCTTCTGGGTGACGTTGACGTCGGTGCCCTGGTACACCGAGGCGAAGAGGCTGTCGAAGGAGCGGCCCATGGTGTCGGTGAGCACGAACGCCCCCGACACGAACATCACGCCCAGGACCACCGCCAGGCCCGACAGGACCAGCCGCAGCTTGCGTGACAGCAGGCTCTTGAGTGTGGCGCGCAGCATCGTCAGACCGTCCCGTCCAGCGCGGACTTGTCCAGCCGCTTGAGCCGGTCGAGGACCGCGTCGGCGGTCGGCGCGTACAGGTCGTCGACGATGTGCCCGTCGGCGAGGAACACGACCCGGTCGGCGTAGGACGCGGCGTTCGGGTCGTGGGTGACCATGACGATCGTCTGGCCGAAGTCGCGCACCGAGTTGCGCAGGAACGACAGCACCTCGGCGCCGGAGCGCGAGTCGAGGTTGCCGGTGGGCTCGTCGGCGAAGATGACCTCCGGCCGGGACACCAGGGCCCGCGCGCAGGCGACGCGCTGCTGCTGGCCGCCGGACAGCTGGCTGGGGCGGTGCTTGAGCCGGTCGCGCAGCCCGACCGTGTCGATGACGGTGTCGTACCAGGCGGCGTCGGGCTTGCGGCCCGCGATCGACAGCGGCAGCAGGATGTTCTCCTCCGCCGTCAGCGTCGGCAGCAGGTTGAACTGCTGGAAGATGAACCCGACCTTGGTGCGGCGCAGGTTCGTCAGGCCCCGGTCGGACAGGCCGCTGATCTGCGTGTCACCGATGAACACGTCACCGCGGGTGACCGCGTCCAGGCCGGCGAGGCAGTGCATGAGCGTCGACTTGCCGGAGCCCGACGGGCCCATGATCGCGGTGAAGCGGCCCTTCTCCAGCTCGACCGACACGCCGCCGAGCGCGTTGACCTGCGCCTCGCCCGTGCCGTAGACCTTCCAGACGTCGACCGCCTTCGCGGCCACCTCGGTGCGCGTCGCAACCGATGCAGTCATGATTCCCCCTGGTGAATGGTGTGCCTTCATCCTCGGGGCGGATCGGGCCGGTTTCGTCCGCCCGCAGGGGTAGCCAGCCACCGGTATTTCGCTGGGGGAATGGCCCGGAGCGGATCTCAGGGTCAACCCCTAGCCCGCTGTCTCAGCATTCACAGGAAAGGCCCCGGAAATGCGATTCGCCGGCCGGGGTGACCCCCGACCGGCGAATCGTTCTCGCGTTTTGTGTTACTCGTACGCGATGGCGTTGAGCACGTTGAGCCGCACCGCCCGGACCGCCGGGATGAGCCCGGCGACCGCGCCGACGATGACCGCCCCGATGATGTAGGCGACCATGTACCCCCACGGCAGGGTGACCGCGCCGAACCCGATCACCGACTTGAGCGCGGTGACCGTCGCCGCGCCCAGCCCGGCGCCGACGACCAGGCCGAGCACCGTGCCGAACAACGTGATCACCACGGACTCGATCGTCACCATCGACCACGTCTGCCGGCGCCGCAGCCCGATCGCCCGCAGCATGCCGAGCTCACGGGTCCGCTCGATCACCGACAGCAGCAGCGTGTTGATGACCCCGAGCACCGAGATGCCCAGCGCGATGAACAGCAGCACCTGCACGATGACCAGCGCCACGTCGAACTGCTGCTGGCTGGAGCCGACGAGCTCCTCCTTGGTCTGCACGCTGACCTCGGGGTTGTCCTTCAGCACCCCCTCGACCGCGGCCTTCGCGTCCGGCACCGCGACGCCGTCCTTCACCTTCACCATCGCCTGGATCGGCTGCGGGAACTGGAACCCGGCCTGCGCGTCGGTGTTGGAGATGAGGATGCCGTTGCCGTTGGTCGTCGAGTTGGTGATGCCGACCAGCGTCAGCGTCTTCGTCTGACCCTTCGCGAACGTCACCTTGATGGTGGTGCCGACCGTGTACTTGCGGTCCTTGGCCGTCTTCTCGTCGGTCATGAACTCGCCGCTGTCGAGCCGGTCGGTGCGCCCGGCGACCGTGCGCAGCTTCAGCACCGCGGCCCCGGCCGCCACGTCGTCGTAGGCGAACACGAAGTCCTGTTTGCCGTCCAGCTGCACCATGTCGTACGTGACCGCGGCGACCGTCTGCGCCTGCGGCAGCGCCTTGATCTGCTCGAGCTCCCCAGGCTGGATGACCGGCGGCACGTCGGAGGTCTGCTGGCCGTAGACGATCAGGTCGGCCTGCAGGTCCTTCTCCACCGACTCACCGATCGCCGTGGACAGCGACGAGAAGATCGTGGAGATCATCGTGATGATCGCGATGCCGACCATGACCGCGCCCGCGGTGATCGCCGTGCGGCGCGGGTTGCGCGAGGAGTTGCGCCGCCCCAGCCTGCCCGGCACCGACCAGGAGAACACCGCGCCGAGCCCGGCGACCAGCGGCCGGCTGATCATCGGGGCGAGCAGCGCCACCCCGACCAGCGTCAGCAGCACCCCGCCGAACACCAGCAGCAGCGTCGCGTCGCCGGCGCCGGCCAGCCCCCACGACAGGAACCCGATCCCGGCCGCGGTGACGACCCCGCCGGCGATCGTGATCCCCGTCAGCGGCTTGTCCGTGGCGGCCGCGTCCCGCATCGCCGCGATGGGCGCGACCCGGGCGGCCTTGATCGCCGGCAGTACCGCCGAGATCATCGTGACCAGGATGCCGATCGCGAACGACGTGACGATCGCCGCCACCGGTAGCCCCAGCCCGGCGGACTCCATGCTGGCCAGCGACGTGAACGCGCTCGCCCCGAGCGCGCCGAGCCCCATGCCGACCAGGAACCCGAACAGCGACCCGACGATACCGATGAGCAGCGCCTCGATCAGCACCGACCGGATGATCTGCCAGCGGCTCGCGCCCATGGCCCGCAGCAGCGCCAGCTCCTGCGTGCGCTGCGACACGATGATCGAGAACGTGTTCAGGATCAGGAACACCCCGACGAGCAGGGCGATCGTGCCGAAGCCCAGGAAGAAGTAGTTGAAGTACTTCAGCAGGCCGCGGATGGCCTCGCTGGACGCCTTCGACAGCTCCTCACCGGTCTGCACCGTGTAGTCGGGGCCGAGCGCGGCCTTGATGTTGTCGCGCAGCTGGTCGTCGCTGACGCCGGGCTGACCCCGCACGTCCACGACGTTGAACACGTCCTTCTCGCCCAGCATCACCTGCTGCGCGACCGGCACCGTGAACAGCACCGTCGTCTCGCCGGCCATGGAGTCGCGGTTGCCCGTGTACTGCATGATCCCGGCGACCTTGTACGTCTTGCGGGCCTCGGCCCGGGCGATGATGTCCACCGAGTCGCCGACGTTGAACTTGGCCTGCTTCGCCAGCCCGTTGTTGATGACGATCTCGTCCGGTGCCGACGGCTCCCGCCCGGCGATCAGCTTGGTGAGCTCGTCCTCGCCGGTCCAGCTGCCGCCGAACTGCCCGGACTGGCTGATCACCACCTTGCCGTTCTTGCCGATGACCCGGGCACCGGTGACGAACACCGAACCCGTCGCCGACTTCACCCCGTCGATCTTCTTGATCCGGTCCACGTCGGCGGCCGGCATCGGCAGGATTGCCTGGCTGTTGCCCGACGCCGCGTCCGCCGTCGCCGACTTCGCCGACACCTGCACGTCGGTGAAGCTGTAGATGTTGGAGAACACGTTGTCGAACGTGCGGCCCAGCGTGTCGGTGAGCACCAGCGAACCGGACACGAACATCACCGACAGCACGACCGCGAGGGTCGACAGGATCAGCCGGAGCTTGCGCGCCAGCAGGCTCTTGAGTGTCGCGCGGAGCACGGCTCAGCCCGCCCGCGGCGCGTCGGCGGCGCTCTCGACCCTGGCGTCGAGCCCCTTGAGCTTGTCGAGCACCGCGTCGGCCGACGGCGACCGCAGCTCGTCGACGATGCGGCCGTCGGCGAGGAAGATGACCCGGTCCGCGTAGGACGCGGCGTTCGGGTCGTGCGTCACCATGACGATCGTCTGGCCGTACTCCCGCACCGAGTTGCGCAGGAACGACAGCACCTCGGCGCCGGAGCGCGAGTCGAGGTTGCCGGTCGGCTCGTCGGCGAAGATGACCTCCGGCCGCGACACCAGCGCCCGCGCGCACGCGACGCGCTGCTGCTGACCGCCGGACAGCTGGCTCGGCCGGTGCTTGAGCCGGTCGCGCAGCCCCACGGTGTCGATCACCGTCTCGTACCACTTCGGGTCCGCCTTGCGACCCGCGATCGACAGCGGCAGCAGGATGTTCTCCTCCGCCGTCAGCGTCGGCAGCAGGTTGAACTGCTGGAAGATGAACCCGACCTTGGTCCTGCGCAGGTTCGTCAGGTCACCGTCGGACATCCCCGTCAACCGGGTGTCACCGATGAAGATCTCACCGCGCGTCACCGAGTCGAGCCCGGCGAGCGTGTGCATCAACGTCGACTTGCCGGACCCGGACGGGCCCATGATCGCGGTGAACTGCCCGCGCTCCAGTTCGACGCTCACCCCGTGCAGCGCGATGACCTGGGCCTCGCCGCTGCCGTACACCTTCCACACGTCCACCGCGCGGGCGGCGACCGCCTGCCCGGTCGTGACTGTCGTGGTCACGCTCGATCCCCCTCTTGTTTCGTGAATGCCCTCACGCTACGGGGTGATCGTGGGCGTGCCGTCCTCCCGGGGTGCCGGTCGGGGCTACTCCCTGCGAAGGATGGCTACGACCCTGGGCGGACCAGGCCCGTCTCGTACGCGAGGACGACGGCCTGCACCCGGTCGCGTAGCCCCAGCTTCGTCAGCACGTGCCCCACGTGCGTCTTCACCGTCGTCTCGCTTACCGACAGCGCCTTGGCGATCTCCGCGTTGGACAGCCCCCGCGCCAGGTGCACCAGCACCTCCCGCTCCCGCTCGGTGAGGACCCGCAGGTCCCGCGGCGGCGCCGCGTCCGGGTCCGGCAGCGCGTCGGCGAACCTGTCCAGCAGCCGCTTGAGGATCCGCGGCGCCACCACCGCCTCGCCCGCCGCCACCGTCCGGATCGCGGTGACCAGGTCGTCGGCGGGCACGTCCTTGGCCAGGAACCCGCTGGCACCCGCGCGCAGCGCGCCCACCACGTACTCGTCCAGGTCGAACGTGGTCAGGATCAGCACCCGGACCGGCAGCTTCGCCTCCACGATCGCCCGGGTCGCGGCGACCCCGTCCATCCGCGGCATCCGGATGTCCATCAGTACGACGTCGGGCAGCAGGCGCCGGGCCAGCTCGACCGCCTCGACCCCGTCACCCGCCTCGGCCACGATGTCGAGGTCGGTCTCGCCGCCGAGCACCATCCGGAACCCGGTGCGCAGCAGCGGCTGGTCGTCCACGAGCAGGAGCCGGATGGGCCTCGGGTTCGCGCTCGCGTTCAAGCTGGCTGCCTCTCCACGGTGTCGGCGTGCTGTTCGATCGGGATCCTCGCGTGCACACGGTAGCCGCCGCCGGGCCGTGGCCCGGTGCGCAGTGTCCCCCCGTACAACATCACGCGCTCCCGCATGCCGAGCAGCCCGTGCCCGATCGCGGCCGTCCCCAGCTGCGGCCCGCGACCCGTGTCACACACCTCCACCACCACGTCCTGCCGGCTGAACGCCATCCTCACCTCGACCGTGGCCGCCCCGGCGTGCTTCAACGCGTTCGTCAGCGCCTCCTGCACGATCCGGTAGATCGTCAGCGCGATCCCCGGGTCGAGCGGCCCCGGCACCCCGTCCACCTTCAGCACCGCCTGCAGCCCGGCCTCCCGGATCTGCTCGACCAGGCCCTCCACGCCCGCCAGCCCCGGCTGCGGCGCCAGCTCACCGGCCGGCTCCGCCTCCGTGCGCAGCACCGTCAGCAGCCGCCGCATCTCCCGCAGCGCGGTGCGCCCCGTCTCCTCGATCGTGGCGAGGGCCTCGTCCGCGGCACCCGGGTCGCGCTGCAGCATCCGCCGCGACCCGGTCGCGAGCACCCCCATCACGCTCACGTGGTGCGCGACCACGTCGTGCAGCTCCCGCGCGATGCGCCGCCGCTCGTCCGCGACCGCCTGCTCCGTCAGCGCCCGCTGGCTCGTCTCCGCGGTCCTGGCCCGGTCCTCCAGCGCCGCCACGTACGCCCGCCGCGTCGCCATCGTGCGCCCCACCGTGAAACACACCACGGCGCTCATCGCGTTGAACAGCAGGAAGACCCGCGGCTCCAGCACGAACGGCTCGTCCTGGGTCCGCCCCATCACCGTCGCCAGCACCATCCCCGGCACCCAGACGAGCACCCCCGCCGCCAACGCCCGCCGCAACGGCAGGTACGCCGCCGCCGTGTACGTCACGACGATCACCGCAAACCCGCTGTTGACCAGCGGAAACGTCCCGACGAGCGGGATGATCGTGTGCACCGCGGTGAACCACACCGCCACCCACGTCCACCTGCGCCGCACCGCCACCGCCGCCAGCCCGACCGTGTCGAAGACCAGCTGCCACGTCAGGTGCCTGGTGCCGAGCTCCTCCTGCGCGACCGCCGTCGCCACCCCGCTGACCACCGCAAGCACCACCGCGAGGGCGATGTCCTGCACCAACGGGTCCGTTCGGCGGCTCAGCACGCGCTTCAGCACCCCTCGTACGCTATCGGCTCCGCAGCACCCTGGATTCGTCGCCGCGTCCGAGGTCCACCTCATGCTTGAGGATGAGACGCCGCGGGCCCCGCGTGGCGCGTGGTGCCCGTGGTGCGTGTGGTGCGTGTGGTGCGCCGCGGCCTCAGCGGGTCGAAGCGGGGCGCGTCGGAGCGGGCGGCACAACCCGGTGGATTGCTGCAACCCGGTGGCGCACTGTTCTCCTGGCCACAGCAATCCACCGGGTACCGCGGTCGGTGCACCAGGATGGTGCCCGGAAGTTCCGTCGCCGGCGGCGGTGCGGTGCGCGTGGGTGCCGCGGTGCGGTGAATGCCGGCGGCGCGGTGACATTTGAGGCCCCGCCACCTGCCGGACGAATATCGCGCCGTCCGGCAGGTGCCTACCTCGCTGGGCATCGCCCGCGCGTCGGTCTGCCCAGGCTGCGCACCGACCGGGCATGGTCTGGCAGGCTGCGCACCGCCCGCGCGGGAGACCCGATCACGCCGCGTTGAGCATGCGACAGTCTGGCGGGCGGCGCGGCTTGCCGTCGCCGTTGCCGCCGGTGGCATGCTGCGCGTGGGTATCTTCGCCCAGCTGGCGAGGTCCTCCGGCGAGAGCATGTACATGACGTCCGCGCGTCGCGCCCGCCGGGAAGGGTGCCGCCCCGCTCAGCTGATGCCTGCCATGCGGCACCGCCCGAGCTCAGACCTGTCCCATGCCGCGCCGAGCGGGACCGTGTCGCGCCGCACCGAGCGACCGTGCCGCGTCGAGCGATGCCCGACCCGCGCGCGCCCGCCTGCGGGGCAGTGCCGAGCCGTCCGTGCCGCGCCGAGCCACCGAGCGGCACCGTCCCGTGCCGCGCCGAGCGATGTCCGACCCACGCGGGCCCGCTCGGGGGCCGTGCCGAGCCGGTCCGTCCCGTGCCGGGCCACCGGGCGGGGGCGTCCCGCGCTGAGCCGTCCCGCGCTGGGCGTGCCGTGCGGGGGCCCGACCACGCCGCCCGGCCTGCGTGCCCGGCCTGCGTGCCCTACTCGTCGCGTCCCGTGGCTGGCTCGGCCTCCGTCGACAGGGGCGGCGTCGGCACGGCGGCCGGCTCCGGGAACGGGGGCGGCGTCCCGCCATACGCCGGGCACAGCGCCTGGTGGGCGCACCAGCCGCACAGCCGGCTCGGCTGGGCCCGGAAGTCGCGCTCGGCGGTGGCCCGCTCGATCGCCTGCCACAGCGCCAGTAGGGTCCGCTCGAAGCGCTCCAGCTCCTCGGCGTCCGGGGAGAAGTCGCAGACCTCGCGGTCCTTCAGATACATCAGCCGCAGCACGCGGGGCACGACGCCGCGGGTGCGCCACAGGACCAGGGCGTAGAACTTCAGCTGGAACATGGCGCGGGCCTCGAACGCCTCGCGGGGGGCGCCGCCGGTCTTGTAGTCGACCACGCGGATGTCGCCGGCGGGGGAGATGTCGAGCCGGTCGATGTAACCGCGGATGACGAGCTTGCCGTCGACCTCGGCCTGGACGAACGCCTCCCGCTCCGCGGGCTCCAGCCGGTTGGGGTCCTCCACGGCGAAATAGCCGCCGAGCAGCTCCCGGCTGGACTCCAGGAACGCCTCGGTGTCGGCGAACAGGTCGGCCAGGCCCTCCTCGGTCTCCACCAGGCGCTGCCACTGCGGCGCGACGAGGGCGGCGGCGCGCTCGGGGGTGCGGGTGCCGGTGGGCTCCTCGAACAGCGCCTCCAGCACCGCGTGCACGAGCGTGCCGCGCATCTGGTCGGGCGTGGGGCGCTCGGGCAGCCGGTCGATGCTGCGGAACCGGTACAGCAGCGGGCACGTCTTGAAGTCGGCGGCCCGCGACGGCGACAACGTGGGCAGGGTGGTGATGGTCTCCGTCATGCGTGGAAGGTTAGGCCACGGGTACGACAGTTTTTGCGCACCGTCACCTTGGCGGGCGGTACCCGTAGCATCATGGGCAATGGACGACTACCGCTCGGCACCCGCGTCGGCGTCGTCGGCTGCCCGGACCCGGCCGCCCGAGCGCGGCTCCGGGATCCCGCTGGGGCGGCTGCTCGGCGTCCCGATCTATCTCGCCCCGTCCTGGCTGCTGCTCGCCGCGCTGATCACGCTGACATATGGCCAGTTCCTCACCTCCCGGCGGGAGCTGCCGGTGACCACCGGGCTCGCCGTCGGGTTCGGGTTCGTGGTGTGCCTGCTGGTGTCGGTGCTGCTGCATGAGCTCGGTCACGCGATCACCAGCCGGCAGTCCGGCATCGGTGTGAGCGGCATCACGCTGGAGATGCTCGGTGGGTACACCGAGATGGAGCGGGAGGCGCCGCGGCCCGGCGTGGAGCTGTTCGTGTCGCTCGCCGGACCGGTCGTGTCGCTGCTGCTCGGGCTGGCGTCCGGCGCCGCCGCGCTGGTCCTGCCGCCCGGCGGGATCGCCGAGACGTTCGCGTTCCAGCTGGCGCTGAGCAACATCGTGGTCGCCGTGTTCAACGCGCTGCCGGGGCTGCCGCTGGACGGCGGCCGGGCGCTGCAGGCCCTGGTGTGGAAGCTCACCGGCGACCCCAACCTCGGCCGCCGTGTCGCCGGCTGGTCGGGGCGGCTGGTCGCGGTCGCCACCGCCACCATCGTGGTCGTCCTGTACTTCCAGGGCGTCCTTGACCGGTTGTTCGGCCTGATCTTCACGCTGCTGGTCGCCGTCACGATGTGGGTGGGCGCGAGCCAGGCGATCCGGCACGGCAAGGTCGCCGCGAGCCTGCCGCCGTTCAACGCCAAGGAGCTGGCCAGGCCGATCGTGCCGGTCACGGCCACCACCCCGCTCGCCGAGGCGGAGCGGATCGCGGCCGACCTGAAGCAGCATCTGGCGGTGGTCGACGGCGCCGGGGCGATGGTCGGGTTCGTGCACGGCGCGTCGGCGCGGGCGGTCCCGCCGGAGCGCCGGCCGTGGGTACCCGTGGGCGACGTCACCCGCCGGCTGGACGAGCACCACGTCCTACCAGGCGATCTGAGGGGCACCGACCTGCTGCACGCCATCCGTGACGACCCGGGCGGCGACTACCTGGTGGTCACGGGCGAGGATGTGCACGGCGTCCTGCGCGGCGCCGAGTTGCTCTCGCTCGTCGAAACACGCCGGTCCGACGGCCGGCCCACCAGAAGGAATCGCACGTGACTGTGTCCCTCGACCTGCCAGCGACCCGCAGGGGACCGTTCCAACCGGGCGACCGGGTCCAGTTGACCGACCCCAAGGGCCGGATGCACACGATCGTGCTCGAGCCGGGCAAGGAGTTCCACACCCACCGCGGGGCGCTGCCGCACGACAACCTGATCGGCGCGCCCGACGGCAGCGTGGTCACGTCGGCCGGGGGCACCGCGTATCTGGCGCTGCGGCCGCTGCTGTCGGACTACGTGCTGTCCATGCCGCGCGGCGCGCAGGTCATCTACCCGAAGGACGCCGCGCAGATCGTCGCGATGGGCGACATCTTCCCCGGTGCCCGGGTCCTGGAGGCCGGCGCGGGCTCCGGCGCGCTGACGTGCTCGCTGCTGCGGGCGGTCGGTCCGACCGGCAGCGTGACGTCGTACGAGATGCGCGAGGACTTCGCGGCGATCGCCCGGCGCAACGTCGAGGCCTTCCTCGGCGGCCCCGTGCAGGGGTGGACCTTGCGGGTAGGTGACGTAGCGGGCTGCGAAGATGTCGGTTTTGATCGGATAATCCTAGACATGCTGACCCCGTGGGAGATCCTGCCGCTCGTGTCCCGGGCGCTGATCCCCGGCGGGGTGTTCATCGGATACGTGGCGACCACGCCTCAGCTGTCGGAGCTGGTGGAGGCGTTGCGCGAGGACGGTGGCTACACCGAGCCCCGCGCGTGGGAGAGCCTGGTGCGCGACTGGCACGTCGAGGGACTCGCGGTGCGGCCCGATCACCGGATGATCGCGCACACGGCGTTCCTGGTCAGTGCCCGCAAGCTGGCACCGGGGGTGACGGCGCCGCCGCGGCGGCGCAAGCCGAGCAAGGGCGCCGAGGCGTACGCGGCGCGGCGGCTGGCGGCCGCCGCGGTCGCACGGGAGGAGGAGGCAAAGGATGAGCCGTCCGAGCTTCAGTGACCTACCTGCCGTTTTTCCGGACTGGTCGCCCTATCCGGACCTCGAGTCGGCGGCCAGGGCGTACCTGCGCGACCCGGACATCGCCCTGGACGCGATGGCCGGGGTGCTGCGCGGGCAGAGTGTGCTCGGTTTCACCCTCGAGCGGTTCGTCAACGACGTCAACGGGGTGTGGCAGGAGGTCGTCGTCTGCGACGGCACCCGGCTCATCCTGTGGCACGGCGAGGACATCCCGCCGGAGGAGGCGCCGCCGGGTTCGATGACGTCGTCGCTGCGGGTGGTGGCGCTGTCCGCGGTGACCGAGGTCGGCTGCCGCCGGCGGCTCAGCCGCAACCCCAACGGGCACGCCCGGGTCGACAGCGTCGACGTGTACCTGCTGCTGACCTCGCTCGACGAGGCGAACGTCGCCGCGGAGGAGGCCGGCTCGGTGATCCGGCACGACGCGCTGCGCTTCGGCAAGACCCTCGACGACGGTGGTGCCGGACAGATCGCCCGTTTGGAGGAGTTTGCCCGACTCGTCTCTTCTCTCGTGGGTAAACCGATGCTGTGACGAATCAGTCGGCGTTGGGCCCGGCGACCGGCACGTCGTCGGCCGCCCGGTGCACGTGGATGCAGTCGCCGGGGCACTCCTTGGCGGCGTCGATGACCTCGAGCCGCAGGTGTTCGGGCACGTCGACGCGGCTGCCCGGGGCCAGCAGGAGCTCACCGTCGGGGCGCTTCACATACGCCAGGCCATCGACGTCGAACTCGAAGATCTCGGGGGCATACTGCACGCACAGCCCGTCGCCAGTGCACAGGTCCTGGTCAACCCACACCTCAAGAGCGCTCACGCCGCAACATTACAGGGCTGGTGGAAAGTGCCTCCAGGCCGCAGGATTTGTAAAAGCCCTGTGGCGCACGGGTTCGAAGGGGCCCAGACCGGCGAACAGCGGTTAGTGTTAGAGCACAACGTTCAAAGCCCCCGGGGAGGTGGGACGTGGCACGCAGCGACGACGCGGAGACGCGCGCCGCACGATGGGAGAAGGACGCCCACGATCTCTCCACGCAGGTCGCTTTCCTCCAGGAGGAACTCGCCCTGGTGCGGCGCAAGCTGACGGAAACCCCGCGACACGTGCGACAGCTCGAGGAGCGGCTCGCCGCAGCGCAGGCGCAGATTGCCCGGCTGACCGAAAACAACGAGCGGCTCGTGGCCACCCTCAAGGAGGCCCGCGCCCAGATCGTGACGCTGAAGGAGGAAGTTGACCGCCTGGCGCAGCCGCCGAGCGGTTACGGCGTCTTCCTCGCCCGCCACGAAGACGGCTCTGTCGACGTCTTCACCGGCGGGCGCAAGCTGCGCGTCGCGGTGTCCCCGGCCATCGAGGTCGAGGAGCTGCGCCGAGGCCAGGAGGTCCTGCTCAACGACGCCCTGAACATCGTCGACGCGCTCGGGTTCGAGCGGGCCGGCGAGGTCGTCATGCTCAAGGAGATCCTGGAAGGTGGTGACCGCGCCCTCGTCATCTCGCACGCCGACGAGGAGCGGATCGTCCACCTGGCCGAAACCCTCGCCGACGCGCCCCTGCGCGCCGGTGACTCGCTCATGATCGAGCCCCGCTCTGCGTATGCGTATGAGCGGATCCCGAAGAGCGAGGTCGAGGAGCTGGTGCTGGAGGAGGTGCCCGACGTCGACTACACCGACATCGGCGGCCTCTTCTCGCAGATCGAGCAGATCCGCGACGCCGTGGAGCTGCCATTCCTGCACGCGGAGCTGTTCCGCGAGCACCTGCTGCGCCCGCCGAAAGGCGTCCTGCTCTACGGCCCTCCCGGCTGTGGCAAGACGCTGATCGCCAAGGCGGTCGCCAACTCGCTGGCGAAGAAGATCGCCGAGCGGCGCGGTGAGGAGCGCAAGACCAGCTACTTCCTCAACATCAAGGGTCCCGAGCTGCTCAACAAGTATGTCGGCGAGACCGAGCGGCACATCCGGCTGATCTTCCAGCGTGCCCGTGAGAAGGCGAGCGAGGGCACTCCGGTCATCGTGTTCTTCGACGAGATGGACTCGGTGTTCCGCACGCGTGGCTCGGGGGTCTCCTCCGACGTCGAGAACACGATCGTGCCTCAGCTGCTGAGCGAGATCGACGGCGTCGAGGGCCTCGAGAACGTGATCGTCATCGGCGCATCCAACCGGGAAGACATGATCGACCCGGCCATCCTGCGCCCCGGCCGGCTCGACGTGAAGATCAAGATCGAGCGTCCGGACGCCGAGGCGGCGAAGGACATCTTCTCCAAGTACATCCTTACCACGGTGCCGCTGCACAAGGACGACATCGCCGAGCACGACAACTCGCCCGAGGCGACGGTCGCGGCGATGATCGACGCGGTGGTGCTGCGGATGTACTCCGAGACCGAGGAGAACCGCTTCCTCGAGGTGACCTACGCCAACGGCGACAAGGAGGTCCTGTACTTCAAGGACTTCAACTCCGGCGCGATGATCCAGAACATCGTCGACCGGGCCAAGAAGATGGCGATCAAGGACTTCCTCAGCAACGGCCAGAAGGGCATGCGCCTCCAGCACCTGCTCGACTCCTGCGTTGACGAGTTCCGCGAGAACGAGGACCTTCCCAACACCACCAACCCCGACGACTGGGCCCGCATCTCCGGCAAGAAGGGCGAGCGGATCGTCTACATCCGCACGCTCGTCTCCGGCGGCAAGGGCGCGGAGGCCGGCCGGTCGATAGAGACCGCCACCAACACCGGCCAATATCTGTAGGACCGCGACACGGGCGGGCGGTGGCCTCAGGGCCGCCGCCCGCTTCGCGTGCGTCACAAGGTCATGGCTCGGGTCCGCGGTGGTCCGGACCGTCGCTCCCGCCAGTCACCGGTCAGGCCTTGGCGGCCTTCCCTGCCAGGTCCGCGTGCAGTCGCGCACCGCGGCCGTGGCCGGCCGCGACGCGGCCCGGCGGCCGCGACCGGTCCGTGGCCGGACGTGGGCCCACTTTGACCTTGGACGATTGTGCCGGTCCTGACCGGTCGAAGTGTCCAAGGTCAACATGTCCGGCTCAGCCGGGCGGCGCGCCGGCGGCCCGCAGCGCGGCGTCGGTCAGGACCGACTCGAGCGTCGTCAGTACCGCGGACGCCTCCGCCAGGGACACGTGGTGCGTGTCGGCATAACACGTCAGGACCGTCGCCCGCCCCGTGTCGTCGGCGTGCACGAACACCCGGCTCGACGGGCTGTCCTTGAACGGCGTCCAGTCCAGCGTGCGGCGGGCGAGGGCCTGCGCCAGCGACCCCCGCACCGCCGGCGGCTGCGGCCCGCGCCGGTCGTTGAGGTGGAAGTCGACCCGGAACTGCGGCCCGCGCTCCTCGGCGATACGGGCCATCAGGGACTCCTTGCCCGCCGTGTCGTAGTACGCGTGCTTGTACGCCGCCGTCGCGGCCCGCCGGGCGCCGTCCAGTACCTTGTCGAACGCGGCGTCGGTGACCTCGACCAGGCACAGGCCCGGCTGCGCGACCGGCGCCACGACGTCGGCCAGTCCGGAGCGGAAGCGGTTGCTGGTGACCAGCAGCACCGGCACCGGGTCGACGCCCGAGCAGCGGCGCACCGCCACCGCGAACGCCGCGAGCAGAGTCGTGGCCGGGTCGGCGCCGGTGCGTTCCAGCAGCAGCCGGCTGGCCAGGGGGATCGCGGGGGAGACCAGGCGGCCCTTCCAGTGCCGGGGCCGCTCCGGCCGCCGCGACCGGACCGGCCACGGCGCCGGCATCGCCCGCAGCACCCGCTCCCAGTGCCGCAGTGCGCTGCGGCTCTGCCGGGCGCCGGCCTCCGAGGCTTGCCAGCCGGCCTGCTCCAGGGGCTGCATCCCGGTGACCGGCCCCTGGACCCTGGCGGCCAGCTCCCGCAGCATCACCGCCGCGCCCGAGCGGTCCATCGCGAGGTGCCAGATCACCGCGCACAGGTGGGTGAGCCGGCCGCGGTGCCGTACGACGCCCATCCGCAGCGGCCAGTCGCGGGTGAAGTCGACGGGTTCGCTGCGGTACCGCCGCAGCATGGCCTGGGCGGCGGCCTCCGGCTCGTCGGCGTCGAGGACCTCCAGCACGGTCTGCCCGGCGGCCGCCACGACCTGCCGGGGCGTGCCGTCGGCGGCGAACCGCAGACGGGTGCGCAGCACCTGGTAGCGGCTCATCAGGTAGCGCAGCTCGCCGACGACGTCCCCGACGCCGGTGCCGTCCGGCAGCGGGTCGGCCCCGCCGAGCGGCAGCTGCTCGCCGAACCTGGTCATGGACGCCCAGATGTCCTGCTGGCCCCAGGACAGCGGCGCCTCACCCGCGCCGGCACCCTCGAACGGCACGCAGATCCGCATCCGTGGATGTTACGGGCGGCGACCACTGCGCAACAATCGGACATCATGCAAACCTGGCGCGCCGCGGTGGAGGCAGACTGTCGTACCTTGCGACTAGGGTTGTGGGCATGAGTGTGCGGCGCGTGATGGGCACCGAGGTCGAATACGGCGTGTCCGTTCCCGGCCAGCCGGGAGCCAACCCGATGGTGACGTCATCCCAGGTGGTCAACGCCTATGGTGCCCGGCCCGAGCTCACCAAGGGCGGCCGGGCCAGGTGGGACTACGAGGAGGAGTCCCCGCTGCGCGACGCGCGCGGGTTCACCTACTCCGGCGCCCTCTACGACCCGGCGGAGGCCCTGGCCGACGAGGACCTCGGCCTGGCCAACGTGATACTGACCAATGGCGCCCGGCTCTATGTCGACCACGCCCACCCTGAGTACTCCACGCCCGAGTGCACCAACCCGCGCGACATCGTGCTGTGGGACAAGGCCGGCGAGCGGGTGATGGCTGAGGCGTCCCGCCGGGCCGCGACGATCCCGGGGACGCTGCCGATCCACCTGTACAAGAACAACACCGACAACAAGGGCGCCAGCTACGGCACGCACGAGAACTACCTCATGCGCCGGCAGACGCCGTTCGCCGACATTGTCATGCATCTCACCCCGTTCTTCGTGACCCGGCAGATCGTGTGCGGGGCGGGCCGGGTCGGCATCGGGCAGGACGGCTCCGGCCCCGGCTTCCAGATCTCCCAGCGTGCCGACTTCTTCGAGGTGGAGGTCGGCCTGGAGACGACGCTGAAGCGGCCGATCATCAACACCCGCGACGAGCCGCACTCCGACGCCGACAAGTACCGGCGGCTGCACGTCATCATCGGCGACGCCAACCTGTCGGAGATCTCCACCTACCTCAAGGTCGGCACCACGTCGCTGATCCTGGCGATGATCGAGGACAAGGTGCTGCCGTCCGACCTCGGCATCGCCGATCCGGTCACCGAGCTCAAGTCGGTCAGCCACGACCCGTCGCTCAAGCACCTGATCCGGATGCGCGACGGCCGGCGGCTCAGCGCGCTGGACATCCAGTGGGCGTTCTACGAGCGGGCCCGCGCCTATGTGGAGTCCCGGCAGGGCTCCGACGTCGACGAGCAGACCGCCGACGTGCTGGAGCGCTGGGAGAGCGTGCTGGACCGGCTCGGCCGCGACCCGATGCTGTGCGCCGGCGAGCTGGACTGGGTCGCCAAGCTGCGCCTGCTGGAGGGTTACCGGGAGCGCGAGTCGCTGGGCTGGTCGTCGCACAAGCTGCAGCTGGTGGACCTGCAGTATTCCGACGTCCGCGCGGAGAAGGGCCTCTACCAGCGGCTCGTGGCGCGCGGTTCGATGGCGACGCTGTTCACCGAGGACGAGATCCAGCGCGCGATCGTCGAGCCGCCGGACGACACCCGTGCCTATTTCCGCGGGCGTTGCCTGGCGAAATACCCCGCCGAGGTGGTTGCCGCCAGCTGGGACTCCGTCATCTTCGACGTGGGCCGCGAGTCGCTGGTGAGAGTGCCGATGATGGAGCCCGAACGAGGGACCAAGAAGCACGTCGGTGCACTGTTCGACAAATGCCCGAGCGCGAAGGATCTGCTGGAAGCGATCACTTCCGGGTAAGTTCGATGCAGCGGTTGTTTGGTGGTCCCCCCGAGGAGGATGAGACATGGCTACGAGGGATACGGGCGGGCAGTCCCAATCCGGCAAGTCCCGGCGTGACGAGGAAGAGGACGTCGCCGCGCCCGAGGTGAACCCGGAGACAGCCGAGCGGGTCGAGCAGTTGGGTGAGGACGTCGACGACCTCCTCGACGAGATCGACTCGGTGCTCGAGGAGAACGCCGAAGAGTTCGTCCGCGGATACGTGCAAAAGGGCGGCCAGTAGCCGTCACTGAGAAGGTCCCGTCGGTCCGGGTGCATCCCGGGCCGACGGGCGTATTGTTTGGTCAACTACAGTCGATCATCCTTCTGAGAGGAGCTCCGTTGCCGACGGGTCTTGACCACTCTGGGCGTCTGCCGGCCGCGTTCCACGCCGCGGGGACCTCGTCGTTCAGCGAGTTCCTGTCGGCCGTGGCCCCCGAGATGCTCCCGGGCCGCCGGCCGCTGCCACCGGGGATGGCCGCCGACGTCAGCGCGCACGCCACCACGATCGTCGCGATCACCTGCGCCGACGGCGTGCTCATGGGCGGCGACCGGCGCGCCACGATGGGCAACCTCATCGCCCAGCGCGACATCGAGAAGGTCTTCGCCGCCGACGCGTATTCGCTGGTCGGCATGGCCGGCACCGCCGGCTTCGGGCTGGAGATGATGCGGCTGTTCCAGGTCGAGCTGGAGCACTACGAGAAGATCGAGGGCACGATGCTCTCCCTGGAGGGCAAGGCCAACCGCCTCGCCACCATGGTGCGCAACAACCTCGGCGCCGCCATGCAGGGCCTGGCTGTGGTGCCGCTGTTCGCCGGGTTCGACGTCGACGCCAAGTCCGTCGACAAGGCCGGGCGCATCTTCAGCTTCGACGTCGCCGGCGGCGTCTACGAGGAGCGCGGCTACGACTCGATCGGCTCGGGTTCGCTGTTCGCCAAGTCGTCGATGAAGAAGCGGTACAAGCCCGGCATCACCACCGCCGACGCGGTCAAGGTCGCCGTCGAGGCGCTCTACGACGCCGCCGACGACGACACCGCCACCGGCGGGCCCGACCTGCTGCGCAACATCTTCCCCGTCATCATGACCGCGACCGTCGAAGGCACCCACCGCTACACCGACGAGGAGATCCGCACGGTCGCCGAGACGGTCATCGCCGCGCGCGCCGACAACCCGGGCGCCTGAGCCTCCCAGTCCCCCCGAGCCAGCAGTTCACCTACGCCAGAAGGAGAACCCGCCACCGTGGCAATGCAGTTCTACGCCTCGCCCGAGCAGATCATGCGGGACCGCTCGGAATACGCGCGTAAGGGCATCGCGCGTGGTCGCAGCGTCGTGGTGCTCAGCTACGAGGGCGGCGTGCTCTTCGTCGCCGAGAACCTGTCGACCGCCCTGCACAAGGTCAGCGAGATCTACGACAAGATCGGCTTCGCCGCCGTCGGCCGCTACCCCGAGTTCGAGAACCTGCGCTCGGCCGGGGTCCGCCTCGCCGACCTGCACGGCTACTCCTACGGCCGCCGCGACGTCACCGGCCGGCAGGTCGCCAACATCTACGCCCGCACCCTCGGGGCGATCTTCACGCAGGAGCAGAAGCCGTACGAGGTGGAGATCTGCGTCGCCGAGGTCGGCGCCACCGTCGAGGACGACGAGCTCTACCGCATCACCTACGACGGCTCCGTGCAGGACGAGCCCGGCCTGGTCACCATGGGCGGCCAGTCCGACACCATCTCGGGCGCCGTGAAGAGCCGGCTGCGGCCCGACCAGACGCTCGCTGAGGCGCTCAAGCTGGCGGTCGAGGGTCTGGGCAGCGTCGGCGGCGAGAACGGGCAGCCGCGCAAGCTGGCGGCCAACCAGCTGGAGGTCGCGGTCCTCGACCGGCGCCGCCCTGGCCGCACGTTCCGCCGCCTGACGGGGCTCGCCCTCACCGCCATCCTCGAGGACCCGGCCAAGGCCGCCGACCCCGAGGCGGGCCTGGAGGACAAGCCCCAGCCGCCCGCGTCGCCGAGCACGCCCGCGGACAACGCCAGCGGCCCCGCCCCGGCCGGCGACGACACCGCCGGCGAGGCGGCCGCCGAGGGCGACAAGCCCGCGGAGTAGCACTGGGCGAGCTCGGGGGAGCCTGGGCGGACGGACCACCGAGGCCGGGGTGCGGCGACACGCTGCCCCCGGCCTCGCCGCGTCGCCGGCTGGCGCCGCGGTGGCGGGTGTGTGGCCGTGGCGGGTGTGTGGCCGTGGCGGGTGTGCGGCCGTGCGATGCTCTGCCTGTGCGAGCCGTGCAGATTGCCTGGATGTGGCCGGGGGCCGGGCGAGCTGCGCTGTGCCGGCGTGCGTGAGCGGTGCCTGGGCGAGCTGGTTCTCTGCCGGCATAGATGTGGCTGGGCCGCGCAAGTGCCGCTGCGCCCGCAGTTGGCGCCGTGCCCAGCCGGCGGGCGGCCAGTCATCGGGTGACGTCGGCGTCCAGGTGGCGGCGCAGGTGGCGGGTGAGTCCGGCGGCGGCGCGATGGTGCTGGCCTGCTGGTGATCTTGCGTGGTTGATCGAAGTCGCGCCGTGGTTGCCCCGATGACCAGCACGCGCCTCCTCCATGATCCCGAATGGTTCCGGTAGCCCTGGCCGCCAAGACCATTCGGGATCATGAGCCGGTGAGGGCAGGCGCTGGTGGACGGATGTCAGACGCGCGTCGTACATTGGGAGCATGCCGTACCGCTGGTGGCCGGCAACGCTCGCGGCGCTGGTCGGGATCACCGACACCGAGGTGCTGCAGGCGTTGAACGCCGAACGGCGGCGCCCCCTGCCGGGCTCCGCACTCGGCATCCCGGCGCTCAGCATCTGGGCCCGCACCGACGCGGGACGGCCGCTGATCGTCGTGGTGAAGCAGGAAGGCCAGTTCAGCTGGGGCATCCTCGGAGCGAGGGACCTGAGCCCCGACGAGCTCGCCGAGTTCGAGAAGTGGGAGGCGAGCGCAGCATGAACACCGACCCGCTCACCGAGCAGCAGATGGACGCCATGGTCGCGGCCGTCGCCGCCGGGGAGTTCACGTTCGACCGGGACGCGCCGCCGCCGGCCCTGCCCCCGAAGCCCGACGCCGAGGTCATGGCCGTCTACTCGATGCGGCTGCCGTCCGACGTCGCCCAGCGGCTCGCCGCCGTCGCCAAGAGCAAGGGTGTCAAGCCGTCGACGCTGATGCGGCAGTATGTCGAATGGTGTCTGGCCACCGAGCTCAACGACCGCCCGATCTCCCTCACCGACGCCCTGCGCGCCCTCACCCAGCTGCGCCCCGCCGCCTGACCACCGCGGCCGTCAGGGAGCCGCGGTGGACAGGGCGGTGAAAAGGCACGGAATATCCGGCTTCAGGTGCGGATCAGCGCCAGGAGCAGCACGATGCCCGCGCGGCCCAGGTAGATCGTCGACTTCATCGGCGAGGCGCTCGGGGTGCCTGCCATGCGGGGGCGCATGGCCACCGGGATCTGCGTGATGCGGTAGCCGGACCGGGCGACCCGCACCAGCACCTCGATCGTGTCGCCGAGGTACTCCGCCGGGTACCAGTGCGCCAGGAACTCGATCAGCTTGCGGTTGCAGGCACGGTGCCCCGAGGTGGTGTCGGTGAGCTTCGTGCGGGCCAGCCGGGACAGCACCGCCGACAGCATCCGCATCGCCCACTTGCGGGGGCCGGTGACGCGGTATCCGCCCTCGCCGGCGAACCGGGCGCCGATGACCAGGTCGTGCTCGTCGAGGGCGTCGACGAGCTTCGGGATGTAGCGCGGGTCGTGCTGGCCGTCCGCGTCGACCTGGATCGCGACGTCGTAGCCATGGTCGCGGGCGTACCGGTACCCGGTGCGCATGGCTCCGCCGACGCCCAGGTTGAACGGCAGCCGGGCCACGATCGCGCCCGCCGACGCGGCGCGCAGGGCGGTGTCGTCGGAGGAGCCGTCGTCGACCACGAGGATGTCGACGCCGGGCAGCTCGCCGTGCACCTCGGTGACGACGTCGGCGATGGAGTCGGCCTCGTTCCACGCCGGGACGATGATCAGGACCTTCTTACCGTTGATCATCGGGGACCTCGGTGGTGGGCGCCGGCACGGCGGAGGAGTCGCGGGGGTTGCCGAGCTCGCTGCGCAGCAGCGCCAGGTCCTCGGCCAGGGTGCGGGTCTCCTCCTCCAGGCGGCTCACCTCCCAGCTGAGGTGCACCGTGACCAGGAGCAGGAAGACGATGCCGAGGAACAGCACGAGGCTGACCCCGGACGCGATCCCGATCGCCTCGGCCAGGTCGTCCGTGATGAACGGGAAGAACGCCATCGGCAGGATGACGATGCTGACGGCGAGCCATAGGATCGCGTACTTCTCCTGCAGCTGCCGCCGGCGCAGCAGCTCCACCATGAAGGCCAGGACCGCCAGTGCGGTCAGCCCCGTGACGATGGTGAGTTTCACCCTGCACCCTCCAGGACGGCTGCGAACGCGGGGTCGTGCAGCGCCGCGGTCAGCATGGTATGCCAGTCCCGCATCGGCGCCATCCCGGCGGCCGCCCACCGGTCGTGGCCGAGCACGCTGTAGGAGGGTCGGGCGGCCGGGGTCTTGTACGCGGCGCTGGTCGTGCGGCGCACCCGCGCGGGGTCCAGCCCGGCGAGGGCGAACACCGCCTGGGCGAGCCCGTGCCACGTGGTCTGCCCCGACGCGGTGCCGTGGTACACCCCGGCGGGGGCTTCGGCGTCGGCGAGCTCGACGAGCCGCTGCGCCAGGTCCCGCGACCAGGTCGGCTGGCCCGCCTGGTCGTCGACGACGTCGAGGAAGTCGCGGGTGGCGGCGAGGCGCAGCATCGTCTTGACGAAGTTGCGGCCGGCCGCGCCGTACAGCCAGGCGGTGCGCACCACGTAGCCGGTGGTGGGCAGCGTGGACAGCACGGCCTGCTCGCCGGCGAGCTTGCTGCGCCCGTACGCGTTCAGCGGCGCCGTCGGCGCGTCCTCCGGGTAGGGGGAGGTGCCCGCCCCGTCGAACACGTAGTCGGTCGAGACGTGCACGAGCCGGGCGCCGGCGTCGCGGCACGCCGAGGCGAGCACGGCCACGCCGGTGCCGTTGACCGCGAGGGCGGCGGGGTACGCCGTCTCCGCGCCGTCCACGTCGGTCCAGGCCGCTGCGTTGAGCACGACGTCGTGCCCGGCGACCGCCTCGGCGACCGCCGGGGCGTCCGTGACGTCCAGGTCGGCGCGCTTCAGGGCGGTCACCGGGCGCCCGTCCAGCGCCGCGAGGAGGTCCTGGCCGAGCATCCCGCCCGCGCCGGTGACCAGGTAGCGCGTCACAGGGCCGCGCGCGTCTTCAGGGGCTCCCACCAGGAGCGGTTCTCCTTGTACCAGGCCACCGTCGCCGCGATGCCGTCCTCGAAGGTGACGGCGGGCGCGTAGCCCAGCTCGTTGCTGATCTTCTCGTGGCTCAGCGAGTACCGCCGGTCGTGGCCCTTGCGGTCCTCGACGTGGCGCACCGCGGACCAGTCCCGGCCGGTCGCCGCGAGCAGCACCTCGGTGAGCTCCCGGTTGGTGAGCTCCCGGCCGCCGCCGATGTTGTACACCTCGCCGGCGCGGCCCTTCTCCAGGGCGAGCTGGATGCCGGCGCAGTGGTCGGAGACGTGCAGCCAGTCGCGGATGTTGCCGCCGTCGCCGTACAGCGGCACCTGCTGGCCGTCGATGAGGTTCGTGACGAACAACGGGATGACCTTTTCAGGAAACTGGTAATGCCCGTAGTTGTTGGAGCAGCGGGTGACGACGACCTCCATGCCGTGGGTGCGGTGGTAGGCCAGCACCAGCAGGTCCGAGGCGGCCTTCGAGGCCGAGTAGGGGGAGTTGGGCTGCAGCGGCCATTCCTCGGTCCACGAGCCCTCGTCGATCGAGCCGTACACCTCGTCGGTCGACACGTGCAGGAAGCGCCCCACGCCGGCCCGCCGCGCCGCGTCGAGCAGGACCTGGGTGCCGATGACGTTGGTCGTGACGAACGGCCCCGCGCCCAGGATCGAGCGGTCGACGTGCGACTCGGCCGCGAAGTGCACGACCGCGTCGTGCCCGGGCATGAGCTGCTCGACCAGGTCGGTGTCGCAGATGTCGCCCTCGACGAAGGTGAGGGCGGGGTCGCCGGCCACGGGCGCCAGATTGTCCCGGTTGCCGGAATAGGTGAGCTTGTCGAGCACGGTCACGGCCGCGCCGGCGTGCGCCGGGTAACCGCCTCCGAGGAGGGTGCGCACGTAATGGGAGCCGATGAACCCGGCACCGCCGGTGACGAGGATTCTCACGGGTACGGGAGTCTAGTGCACCACGATGGATGCTGAGTCGACCCAGGGTGCGCGCTACCCGTAAGGTGGCCGGGTGCGTGGCATCATCCTCGCCGGTGGCACCGGCTCCCGCCTCTGGCCGCTGACGAAAGCGGTGTCGAAGCAGCTCATGCCCGTCTTCGACAAGCCCATGATCTACTACCCGCTCACCACGCTGGTGATGGCCGGGATCCGGGAGATCCTCGTCATCACCACCCCGGAGGACCAGGACCAGTTCCAGCGCCTGCTCGGTGACGGCACCCAGTGGGGCCTCGAGATCAGTTACGCGGCGCAACCACGCCCCGAGGGTCTGGCCCAGGCGTTCATCATCGGCGCCGACTTCATCGGCGACGACAGCGTCGCGCTGGTGCTCGGCGACAACATCTTCCACGGCGCGCAGCTCAGCCAGCGCCTCTCCGACAACGGCGAGCTCAAGGGCGGGCGGGTCTTCGCCTACCCGGTGGCCAACCCGCAGGACTACGGCGTCGTGGAGTTCGACGTCGACGGCAAGGTGCTGTCGATCGAGGAGAAGCCGGCCCGGCCGAAGTCGCGCTACGCGGTGCCCGGCCTGTACTTCTACGACAACCGGGTGATCCAGATCGCCCGCGAGCTCAAACCCAGCGACCGGGGCGAGCTGGAGATCACCGCGGTCAACGCCGCCTACCTGGAGCGCGACGAGCTGCACGTGGCGATCCTGGACCGCGGCACCGCGTGGCTGGACACCGGTACGTTCAACACGATGGTCCAGGCCGCCGAGTTCGTCCGCGTGATCGAGGAGCGGCAGGGCCTCAAGATCGGTTGCGTGGAGGAGGTCGTGTGGCGCGCGGGCTTCATCGACGACGCACAGCTGTGCGCCCTCGCCGAGCCGTTGCGCAAGAGCGGTTACGGCGAGTACCTGATCCAGCTGCTGGACTGGGAACGCTGAGCGGCGCGTAGCGATGAGCCGACCGAGCAGTACAACGACGTCATGACGGGTGGGGCCGCACACGTGAAGTACCGACAGCTGTCGATCGCCGGTGCCTGGGAGATCACCCCGGTGCGGCACGGCGATCCCCGTGGGCTGTTCCTGGAGTTCTACCGGTTCGACCACCTCGCGGCCGAGGTCGGTCACCCGTTGCGGCTGGCGCAGGGCAACCTGTCGGTGTCCGCGCGCGGGGTGGTGCGGGGTATCCACTTCGCCGACGTGCCGCCGGGCCAGGCGAAGTACGTC
>NZ_JBFAIC010000023.1:0-145699 GCF_040654515.1 Dactylosporangium sp. NPDC050688 | reverse complement strand
CCGATCGAGTACAGACCTCCCAAGTACATAACCATCGTCAACGCGTTGCAGGCCCGCATCGAGGACGGCACGTACGCGTCCGGCGAGATGCTGCCCAGCGAGACAGCGCTCATGAACGAGTTCGACACGTCGCGGCCGACGGTCGTCCGGTCGCTGGAGATCCTGCGGCAGGCCGGCTGGATCGACACGCAGCAGGGCAAGGGCCGGTTCGTCCGGTCGAAGCCTGCTGAGCCGCGGTCGTTGCCGGCGCATGCAGCGTCGTTGCTCGCCAGTGAGGTCGAGGGCCGGCTTCGCATCGTCGATGTCGGGGAGCTGCCGGCGCCGGCGCGTGCATCGTCCGCGCTCGACCTGGACGAGGGCGAGCTGGTAGTCGTGCGTCGCCGGCTTGTCAGTGTCGACGGCCTCGGTCCGGTCGAGTTGGGCACGGTGTACGTGCCGCTCGACCTCGCCAAGGGCACGGGCGTCGGCTCGTCCGCGCCGCTCGCCGAGGGCGTTCTTCAGCACCTGGCGACCCGCAAGGGCATGCACTTCGACCACGTGACGGAGAGGATCTCAGCCCGGCCGGCTACCGAGGAAGAGGCCGAGCTGCTCGACGTCGACCCGGACGGCTGGCTGCTTACCGCGTTGTTCGCCGTGTACGCCCGCGGCGGCAGGCCGGCCTTTGCGCTGGACCTTGCGGTCCCGCCGTCCCGGCACGAGTTCGAGGACTCGTTCCCGATTGCTTAGGTGGATGGCTCGCATTACTCGAATGCGAGCCATCCACAAGTTTCTCGGTCCGAACACTTAACAAGTCAGGTTCCGCCGCTACACTTAAAGTCATACATAACAAGTTAAGTAGTTGTCTGAGAGGAAGTGTTGTGGCACTCAAGGGTGGTAGCCGGTTCTCGATCCGGTTCGAGGACGTTTTCCCTGCTGGTTGCGTGCTCGTGCCGGACTCGATCGTCGAGGCGCAGGACTACAACGAGGTGACGAAGGCCCGGACGCCCGCGCTGGACAAGCTGACCGGCGCTCGGGTGTGGACGGTCCGGGTCGTGGACATGGACCCCGACCTCGCTGGCCGGTCGCGGGAGGTCGCGGTGAAGATCTCCGCTCCGGTACAGCCGGTGCCGGACAACGGTGCGCCGTTCGCGCCGGTCGAGTTCGAGGGGATGACGGTCACCCCGTACGTCGGCCCGACCGGCCGGCTCGCGTACTCGTACCGCGCGACGGGCTTCCGCTCGTCGGCTCAGGCGCGGAAGGCCGCCTGACCAGGAACACAGCGCGGGGCGGTCTGTATGCCGTAGGAAGCCGGACCGCCCCGCTGCCAACCAAGCCCATTGCTGAGGTGTGGAAGGCGGGTTTCATCATGCCCAGATCGGGTTGGCGTCGCCAACCCTGCCCCGGCCAGACACAGCTGCTCATGCCTGTTGCGCGCGATGCGCGCGGTCGATTCACACGCCTGTTCACCGGCATGCCGTTCCAGCTCCTCGCCTTCCGCCGCGACTCCCGCGGTCGGTTCGCGTGTCTGGCGGTGGCCGGTTGAGCAGCGTCTCTGGGGAGGGTCGAACGTTGAAGACAAACGTCCCGCTGGTCAACTTCCGCCGGCTGTCGCTGCCGATGCCGTGGTGGTTGGTCATGTGGTTCGTCGTGCCGTACCTGCTGTGGCACGTCGCGAAGGCTGTGTTCCGGCTGATGCCGGTGCTGTGGCGCAACCGCACCTCCGTCATCCTCGCCGCGCTGGCGGTGTGGCTGTGGCACCGGCAGGGCTGGGAGGTCCTGGCCCTCGTCGCGGGGGTCGCCGGCGCCACGGTCGGCGTCTGGTGGTGGCGGTGGCGGCCTTGGTGCGAGCGGTTCGTCGTGCTGCCGGCGCTGTCGTGGTGGCAGCGGCTGTTCGTGTACCAGCTGCATTGGCGCGAGGCCATGACGGTCTGCCGCCTGGCGGAACGGTTTGACGGCAAGCTCAACGTGCCGCGGCTGCTGCGGGTGCGCTGCACGTACGTCACGGACGAAGTGGTGCTGCGGATGCCACGCGGCCAGAACCCCCGACGACTACCACGCGGCGGCGGCGAACCTGGCGTACTCGTTCAACGCCCGCATCTGCCGCGTCTACTCCGGCCGCCGCGACAACCGACCGACCCGGCGCGGCAGATGGGCCTGGCTGCTGCGGTTGGTCGACCAGGTCCGCTACCGGGACCGCCCGCGCCTGGTCTGGCTCGTGTTCGTCCGCCGCGACCCGTTGCGCCGCACCGTGCCCGCGTTCGACGTCCCGGAGACCACCGACTTGGAGGCGCTGCCGCTCGGCCTGCGTGAGGACCTCGTCCGGTACGTGCTGCGGCTGCTCGCCACCCACGTCCTGATTGTCGGCGCGACCAGGGCGGGCAAGGGCTCGGTGCAGTGGTCGCTGATCCGCGCGCTCGCCCCGGCGATCCGCACGGGCCTGGTGCGGCTGTGGGGCATCGACCCCAAGGGCGGCGTGGAGCTGTCGCTTGGTCGGGAGCTGTTCAGCCGGTACGAGTACGCCACCGTCCCACCGATGGTCGCCATGCTGGAAGAACTCGTCGAAGTCATGCGCGAGCGGCAGGCCCGCATGCAGGGCAAGACCCGCGCCCACACGCCCACGCTCGACGAACCGCTGTACGTGCTGATGGTCGACGAGATCCTCGCGCTCGTCGCGCTGCTACAGGACACGGAGCTGCGCACCCGCGCCAAGGCCGCGCTCGCCATGCTGCTCACGCAGGGCGCCGGCCTCGGCGTGCTCGTCATCGGCGCAACCCAAGACCCGCGCAAAGAGGTCGTCGAGCTGCGCGACTTCTTCCCCACCCGCATCGCGCTACGGCTCAACGAACCAAACCACGTCGACCTCGTCCTCGGGCAGGGCTCCCGCGCCCGCGGCGCACTCTGCGACCAGCTGTCGGCGCGGCCGTCCATGCGGGGCATCGGGTACGTCGTCCTCGACGACCGCCCGGAACCGGAGCGGGTCCGGTTCGCGTACGTCACCGACGACGAGATCCGCGACATGGCCGCTCGGTACGCCGCACCCGAGGTCGTGAAGCCGAAGCCGACGCCGATCCCGCGACAGGGACGCCACACCAACAAGCAGAAGCGCACGGCCGGACCGCTGCTGCCCGACAGCCTCGCCGAACTGCTCGACGAGGACCCGGCATGACCGGCGACCGCCGGTTCTACCGGCTCCGTGCACCCCACATCACGGCCGGCTCGTCCGCCGTGACGGTCCGGGTCACCGACGGCGAAGACCTCTACCTCGCCGTCGGTGCGGGCCGCCGGCGGATGTACCTCACGCCCGCCGAAGCCTGGGCACTCTGGCGGTGCCTGTCCGAAGCGGTCGCCTCCACCGGCCAACCACCGGACTGGATCCGCGTCCCTATCAACCCCACCCGCCGATAACGAGAGGACACGACCATGCGAACCCGACGTCCTCGCCCCAACCGGCGCGGCTGCCTCGACCTCTCCCACCGCTCGACGCACCTGCCCTGCCCGTACTGCACCGACGACCAGGCCGACATCGTCAACACCGCCCGGCGGCTCCACGCACGGCTCGACGCTGAGGACCGGTTCTGATGCGGCACGCCGAAAATGCCGTCCTGGTGCTGATCCTGCTCGTCGTCGCGGCCGTGGCCGGCGCGGCCTCGTTCACCCACGTCCACGACTGGACGATGACGAACTCACCCGCCGGCACCCCGGGCTGGTTCGGCTGGGCGAACGCGGTCATCTCCGAGCTCGTCCCGATCGCCTGCGCACTCGTCATCCGGCGCCGCCGCCGGAACGGCGAGTCGGTGGTGTACCCGTTCGCCGTCCTGCTGTCCGCGGTGGCGCTGTCCCTGGCCGCTCAGCTCGCGGTCGCCAAGCCGGGCTTCTCCGGCGGCCTCCTCGCCGCGGTACCGGCGCTGGCGTTCATGGCGCTCGTGAAGCTCGTCCTCTCCACCAAGCCGACCACCATCGCCCCGGCGCCCGTGAAGCTGACCGACCTAGCGCTCGTCGAGCTGGACAGGCCGGTCGAGCACATCCCCGTGCCGCTCGCCCGCGCGAACGGCGTCATCCCCTCCGGTGTCGTCCGATGAAGGAGATCCAGACAACCTTGACCGTCACCACCGAAGCGCTGCCCGGCCTCGAAACAGAGGTCGGGCCGCGTCCCGGCTCCCGCGCTGCTCGCATGCTGATGCCCCTCGCCGCCAACGTCGTGAAGGACATGGCGACCGAGTACGGCGTCTGCCTCCGCCCGATCGGGCTGCGCCGCACCGACCTGGCGACCGGCCAGACGGAGATCATCGACGTCCCGTGCGGCGCCACCCGCGAGGACAAGTGCGTGCCGTGTGCCAAGCGGGCGCGGCGGCTGCGCAAGACGCAGATCCGCGAGGGCTGGCACCGCGTCGACGAGCCTGCCCCGGCTCCGAGCCCGGCGACGGAGGAGCAGCGGTCGTTGATCAGCCTTCGAGCACACCTTGAGTATTTCCGCGACCAGGCGGTCCGGGAGTCGAAGTGGGACGAGGTCGGCGAGGTCGACGAAGCGATCCGTGAGGTGGAGGAGGCCATCGCGGCCGAAGGCTTGCGCGGCACGGTGGCGCCGGCGCACAACAAGCCCGAGGAACCGAAGCGGCAGCGGTCTACCCGCCGGCGCCAGGACGCCCCGGCGCTCCCGCGTCAGAAGGTCCAGCCGCGCACCATCGGCCGCGTCTACACCGCCCCGAACGGCACCGAACACCGGCCGTCGATGTGGCTGACGATGACCCTCGACTCGTACGGCCCAGTACAAGAGGACGGCTCACCGCTCGACCCGTCCCGCTACGACTACCGCCGCGCCGCCTGGGACGCGATCACGTTCCCGAGGCTGCTCGACCGGTTCTGGCAGAACCTGCGCCGCTGCGTCGGCTGGAACGTTCAGTACGCCGGCTGCGTCGAGCCCCAACGCCGCCTCGCCCCACACGCGCACTTCGCCATCCGGGGCACCATCCCGCGCACCGTCCTGCGGGAGGTCGCGGCGGCCACCTACCACCAGGTCTGGTGGCCACGCGTCGATCAACCCACGTGTCGTCCGCTCTGGGACGCCGAGGCTGAAGCGTGGTGCGACCCGGACACCGGCGCCGAGCTGCCGACGTGGGACGAGGCGCTCGACGCGATCGACGAAGACCCCGACGCCGAACCGGCCCACGTGATCCGGTTCGGCAAGCACGTCGACGCCCGCGGGGTCTCGGCGGGAAGCAAGGACATCGACCGCACGGTCGGCTACATCACGAAGTACATCACCAAGTCCGCCGCCGACTGCCACACCGTCACCACCGACCGGCAACGGGCGCATCTCGAACGTCTCTGGCAGGAACTGCGGGTGACACCGTGCTCGGAACGGTGCGCGAACTGGCTGCTGTACGGCATTCAACCGAAGAAGGCGCACGGCAAGCTCCGCCCCGGCAACTGCAAGGGCAAGGTCCACCAACGCTCAACGCTCGGCATCGGCGGCCGGCGCATCCTCGTGTCCCGCGACTGGTCCGGCAAGACCCTCGCCGACCACCGCCACGACGCCCGCGCCTGGGTCAAAGCGCTCCTCCGCGTCGCGGCCGGCATCGACCAGGTCCCGGCGCCCGACGCAGAACCGGGCACGCCGACAAGCGTCGCGTGGGAGCTGGCGAGACCCAACGACCCGGACATGCCACCCATGCGACATCGCCTCCTGCGAGCGCTCGCGCAACGCATGCAGTGGCGCAATGCGCTGAACGCCGCAAAGGACCGAGCGAGCCAACACGACCAGGCAGCCAACGACGACGGGAGAAAGGACAGCGTTGGACAGCACGCTCTCGATCGATGAGGTCGCGGCGCTTCTGCAAATTCCGAAAGGCACGCTCTACCAGTGGCGCACCCGCCGGAAGGGTCCACGGGCGAAGAAAGTCGGCCGGCACCTGCGCTACGACCCAGCAGACGTGCAGGCGTGGTTCCGAGACCAGGAGGCAGCGTAGCCATGCCCGTTGACGATCTCTGGTACCTGAGCAAGAAGGATGACGACGACAAGCGGGTCAAGTCCTCGAAGTACGGCCGCGGAAAGCGCTGGCGGTGCCGGTACGTGGACGAGGCTGGCGAGCCACGCACGAAGGTCTTCGCCCGCAAGACCGACGCTGACGACTTCGACGCGGCGGCCCGCCTGAAGCTGGCGCCCGAAACGCAGTCAGGACAGGCACCGAGCAACGCCGGCTTCCGCGAGTACGCCGAACGCTGGCGCCTGTCCCGGGAGTCTGGCTGGGCGGTGGAGACCCGACGCCGGATCGAGTCGAACGTCCGCAACCACCTGCAACCGGTGTTCGGCAACTCGCCGATGCGCTCCATCACCCTGACCGTCGTCCTCGAATGGCTCGCAACGCAGCTCGCGGACGGCAAGCCCAAGTCATCCATCAAGCTGTACTTCGAGCTGCTCGACGCCATCCTCGCCGCCGCCGTCACCGACCGGCTGATCCCGGACAACCCGTGCTCGGGCGTGCGCCTGTCGAAGGTCCTGAGCGGCGTATCCCGCGTCCCGAAGTGGATCCCTACCGAGGAGGAGGTCCTGCGGCTGTTCGACGCCACCCCGGAGCGCTACCGGGCGGCGCTCTGGCTCGGCGCCGGAAGCGGCCTTCGCCTCGCTGAGGCTCTCGGCGTCGAAGAAGGCGACCGCTGCTTCGGCTTCGCAGACAACGAGCTGCGCGTGGTCCAGCAGGTCCGCTACTCGCCGCAGGCCTACGGCGGCTTCTACCTCTCGCTACCCAAGGCCGGCTCGTCAGGCACGATCGACCTGGACGCGGTCGTCGCAGAAAACGTTCGGCAACACGTCCGCGATTACCCGCCCAGAGAGGTCGACCTCGTCGATATCACCAGCGGTGATCCGATCCAGCGGCAAGCGCGACTGCTGTTCACCACCCGGCACGGCAATCCGATCAATGATCGAACCTGGTCTCGCGAGTGGGGAAAGTGGCGGACCGCCGCCGGCTGGCCCGAGCAGCACGGCACCTTCCACGCGCTGCGGCATTTCTTCGCAACGGTGCTCATCTCGCAACACGTCGAGCCGCAAGCGGTGCAGCGTGCGCTACGTCACAAGACGCTCACCATCACGCTGGAGACTTACGTCCACTGGTGGCCCAGACGGAGCCAGCAACGGGGCATTGTCGGCGCCGCGCTCATGGCGGCTGCAGCCCGACACTGAGGGCATTTTGCGTTGCGTGATGGCATTTGGTCGCATCTGCCAACCAAGTCCAACTACTCTCCGCAAATTTTATTACGGAGGGTGATATTTGAAGATCACGGTTCGGGGTCGCGGAGTGTACACCGAGGGTATGACAATTTTTCTATCCACAAGATTTAGGGGTCATCCACACCGTTATCCACAAGTTCATCCACAGCAAGTAGTCGAGAACTACAAAGCTGTAACCATCGACTTGTGTACGAAGGGTGATCCCTCTACTCTGAGTGAGGTTCAACGCGAAGACCCCGACACAGGCGTCGGGATCGACGTCCTGGCCGGGGTCTCTAGTAGCGCTGGACACGCACTAGGAACTCTAGCGGACGGCTCGTGCCCTCGTCAGGGTCCGATGCCTCTCATGGCCGGATCTCGCGTGATCCGACCTGTCCGGGTGATGGTCACCCAGACAGTCGCCCATGAGAGGAACCGAACTTCGGTGCGCTTTTCTGAACTCCACGGACTCCGTCTGTCCGATGCTGACGACTGGTTCGATCCGTACCTTCCGGCCGACACCGCCTTGTGCGTCGACCCCTTCCTGATCTACCCCGATGCCGAAGAGCCCTGGTTCGGCGCTCACAATCACATCCTCGACTTCTTCGCGGTGGTCTTCGACCTCGTGCGCCAGTCGAAGGGCGATGTGAAGTCGCTGGCTTGGAAGAAGGCGCAGAGCCTGCTCCTATTCCCGGAGCCGGCGGAGTTCTGCCTGGGACTCGCAGACGGATCCCCCAACGGGTCAGGCGCGAGCTTCGGCCTGCAGGAGGGGATGCTGGACGGCGTCAAGACCGCCCTAGGGCTTGACATCGACAATGTGCCTCACATGGAGATGCTGGGCCTCTTCCAGGGCGGCATGGGCCTCGACCGCATGAGCGATGCCGTCTGCAACATCGCGAAGAGCTACTTCATTCGGTACACACAGGACGTTGCCCGGCGCCACGGAGTGCCGCTGCAGACCTTCCGGGTACAACACGCCGCGTGGAGTGCGGAGCAGGCGCTGTGGCTCGATCAGGATGTTGAACTTCCGGTCAACCCGTTCGTCAGCCGCCCCGCACCGGTGCTTCTCGTTCCGAAGCGTTTCCTCAAGGACATCCCGGTCGTCACCGCCAACGGCTTCTGGTCGTGGGCATGGAGCAACCACGCGGATACGCTCCGTGTGAACTTCAACTATGCGATCGCCAAGCGCGTCGATCGCTGGGAGAAGGCAAAGTTGGCTCGGCAAAATCCCCAGATCGTGGCTGAGTATCTAAAGTCACTGGAACACGAAGACCATGAGCCCTACGACGTTGACCGCGATCGCGGTATGCGAACGACGTGGTGGGAGAAGGGCGGCGAGATTGCTGCAAAGGCAACCACGTCGTTCGTGCCCAACGACCTGAGCGAGTTTCCCCAGTTCGTGGGCACCATCATCGACATCTTCAAACACGGGATCGAGCACCAGGACGAGTGGCAGCAGCTGTGGCACCGCGGCATCGCGATGCCGGAGAAGAAGGTGCAGTCGGTGTTCCGCAGCTGCGCGAAGCACTACTGCCAGGCCAACGACGTCGCGCTCATCGGCGAAGCCAACGCGGGCCGCGGCCCGGTCGACTTCGAATTCGCTCGTGGGTGGCGGGCACGCTCGTTGGTCGAGATGAAGCTGGTCTCGAACACGAAGTTCTGGGACGGCATCCTGGCCCAGACACCGCAGTACGCCATTTCGGCCGACGTGAACGTCGTGTACTTCGTCGCGATCGCGTACACGGACGAGGAGATGGCCGACAGCGTTACGACCAAGGTGATCAGAGCGGCCAAGCTTGCCTCAGATCGACACGAGGTCGACGTCCGGCCCATCATCATCGACGCTCGCCCCAAGCAGTCCGCGTCGAGGCTCAAGCCGTCACAGGAGCTTCGAGACGAGTTGCACCAGGGAACGACCGATCCGGGCGCTTCCGATGGGCCGGATGAGGACTCGACAGATCCCGGAACTCCGGACGAGTTCGCGGCGTGAGTCACTGGAACGGACGTATCTCCTGAAAGCAGATCGGCGTCGGACTCATCAGGCACAGAGGTTGCACGCCTGGTGATCCGGCGCCGATGGCACCTCGCCGTTCGAAAGATCTTGGTCCCGATTTGGTCCCGGCGATCTTGCAGGCCAGGAACGCGCAGCTCAGGACGGCGAGTGAGTGGAAGCGAGGGGACTCGAACCCCTAACCCCCGCCTTGCAAAGGCGGTGCTCTGCCAGTTGAGCTACGCCCCCAAGTCGAGGGAAACCCTCGGGTCTGACTAGCGCAGGTCCGGGGCGGTGGTCGCCTCGTGCCAGAGCGCGCGCTCTTCGCTCGCGGTCTTCACGCGCTTGGCGACATAGGCAGCGGCACCGACGACTGCGACCACCAGAAGCACCTTTTTCCACATGTGGGGCTAGCTGGAATCGAACCAGCGACCTCAGAGTTATCAGCTCTGCGCTCTAACCGACTGAGCTATAGCCCCGTTACACCGATCCCCGCGAAAAGCGGCGTATCAGCGCGACGGCCAAGGTTACCGCACCCGGCACCGAAGCCTCAAACCGGTTCCCCCCACGGCGAGCCGGGCCGCCCGCCGTGGGGGGAACCGCAGGTCAGTCCTTCTCCGCAAGCGTCAGCTCGATGCCGCCGACCAGGTCGGCGCAGACGTTGTAGATGAAGGAGCCCAGGGTGGCGAGCGCGGTGAAGAGGACCACGTTGACCACGCCGAGCAGGGCGGCGCCGCCGATGACACCCTTCGCGGTGATGCGGAAGGTGTCGTTGGCCTGGCCGCCGGTGGAGCTGACGATGTCGGAGAGTGCCTTGTTGACGCTGTTGAAGACGTCCATCGCGTCGAGGGCCAGGTAGAGCACCGACGTGGCGACGATGACCACCACGAAGAGCACGAACGACACCGCGAACGCGAACTTCATCACCGACCACGGGTCGATGCGCTTCAGGTGCAGCCGGGCCCGGCGCGGGCCGCGGCCGACGGCCGAGCTGACCGTCTTGCGCGCGGCACGGACGGCCTCGGTGACGCGGGCGGAGCCGCTCACCGACGGCGCGGCCGAGGGCGTGTTCAGCGCCTGGGTGGCGCCCGCGTTGGTCGGACGCACCGAGGCGCGGGCGACCGCGACGCTCGCCGTGCCCGTCGCAGCGCCGCTGGTGGGCGTGGCCGAGCCGAGCGTCACGGGCGGGGGCGTGACGACCCCTGCCGTGCCCTTCGCCACCGACGGCGCCTGGATCGGCACCGTCAACGAGTCTGGTGGCGGTGCCATGCCGGGGGCACGCTGATACCTCGGCGTGCCCCCGATCGTGGTCTCACCGGGCGTGCTGGTCCCGTTGATCGCGCCGGCGTCGCCGCCGGCGGCAGGCGCCCCCGAGTCAGATCCCGTCATGGCAGCCTCTCCGGCCGGCTTGGCCTCTTCGGTTGCTGCCGAGGCGGTCCCCGACTTCGCCTGTGTGTCTGTCATCAACTAGTCCTGTTCGTCGGGCTCATCGGCGTTACGGGCGATCGCGACGATGGTCACACCCTCCGGCAGGTCCATGAGCTTGACCCCCATTGTGTTCCGATCCCGCGTACGTCGTACAGGCTTCACCGGAGTCCGGATCACGCCACCATTTGAGGTGATGGCGAAAAGCTCATCATCCGGACTGATCACCGCGGCGCCAACAAGGCCACCGCGCCGAGACGTGATTTTAGCGGTGAGGACGCCCTTGCCGCCGCGTCCTTGTACCGGATATTCCTCGATGGGAGTCCGCTTGGCAAAACCACCGTCGGTGGCCACCAAGACGTCCAGGTCCATCCCCTCGCGCACCACTTCCATCGCCAGCAGTTCATCACCTTCGGCGAAGCGCATCCCGATCACCCCTGACGTCGCACGACCCATGGGGCGCAGGGTGTCGTCGTTGGCGGTGAAGCGGATCGCCTGCGCCTGCTTACTCACCAGCAGCAGGTCGTCCTCCGGGCCGAGCAGCGCGGCGCCGACGAGCTCGTCCTCGTCGCGCAGGTTGATGCCGATGATCCCGCCGGACCGGTTGGAGTCGAACTCCTCCAGCTTGGTCTTCTTGACCAGGCCGTCCTTGGTGGCCAGGACCAGGTAGGGCGACACCTGGTAGTTCGGGATCTCGATGACCTGGGCGATGTGCTCGTCGGGCTGGAACGCCAGCAGGTTGGCGACGTGCTGCCCCTTCGCGACGCGGCTCGCCTCGGGCAGCTCGTAGGCCTTGGCCCGGTAGACGCGGCCCTTATTGGTGAAGAACAGCATCCAGTCGTGCGTGGAGCAGACGAAGAAGTGGCTGACGATGTCGTCCTGCCGCAGCGTCGCGCCGGAGACGCCCTTCCCGCCGCGCTTCTGCGAGCGGTACAGGTCGACCTTGGTGCGCTTCGCGTAGCCGGTGCGGGTGATCGTGACCACGACGTCCTCGCGCGCGATGAGGTCCTCCATGGAGACCTCGCCGTCGAACGGGATGATCTGGGTCCGCCGGTCGTCGCCGCGACGGGACACGATCTCGGCGAGCTCCTCGGAGATGATCTGCCGCTGCCGGGCCGGCGTCGCCAGGATGTCCTTGTAGTCCGCGATCTCGATCTCGATCTTCGCCAGCTCGTCGAAGATGCGCTGGCGCTCCAGGGCGGCGAGCCGGCGCAGCTGCATGTCGAGGATCGCCGTGGCCTGGATGTCGTCGATGTTGAGCAGGTTCATGAGGCCGTTCTTCGACTCCTCGGCGCTCGGCGAGCGCCTGATAAGTGCGATGACCTCGTCGAGCATGTCGAGGGCCTTGACCAGGCCGCGCAGGATGTGCGCGCGCTCCTCGGCCTTGCGCAGCCGGTACTTGGTGCGCCGGACGATGACCTCGATCTGGTGCGTGACGTAGTGCCGCACGAACTGCGCGAGGTTGAGCGTGCGGGGCACGCCGTCGACCAGCGCCAGCATATTGGCGCCGAACGTCTCCTGCAGCTGGGTGTGCTTGTAGAGGTTGTTGAGCACCACCTTGGCGACGGCGTCGCGCTTGAGCACGATCACCAGGCGCATGCCGGTGCGGCCGGAGGACTCCTCACGGATGTCGGCGATGCCGGCGAGCTTGCCCTCCTTGACGAGGTCGGCGATGCGCTCGGCGAGGTTGTCCGGGTTGACCGCGTACGGCAGCTCGGTGACCACGAGGATGGTCCGCCCGCGGGTGTCCTCCTCGACCTCCACGACGGCGCGCATGCGGATCGAGCCGCGGCCCGTGCGGTACGCGTCGACGATGCCGGACGTGCCGACGATGAGGCCCTTGGTCGGGAAGTCGGGACCCTTGACGATCTTGATCAGCTCGTCGAGCGTCTCGGCCTCGTCGGCCTCGGGGTGGTCCAGGCACCACTGCACGGCCTGGGCGATCTCCCGCAGGTTGTGCGGCGGGATGTTGGTCGCCATGCCGACGGCGATGCCGGTGCTGCCGTTGACGAGCAGGTTGGGGATGCGCGACGGCAGGATCGTGGGCTCCTGGGCCCGGCCGTCGTAGTTGGGGACGAAGTCGACGGTGTCCTCGTCGATGTCCCGCAGCATCTCCATGGCGAGCGGGTCGAGCCGGGCCTCCGTGTACCGCATGGCGGCGGCGGGGTCGTTGCCCGGCGAACCGAAGTTGCCGTTGCCGTCGATGAGGGGGTAGCGCAGCGACCAGCTCTGCGCCATGCGGACCATGGCGTCGTAGATCGAGGCGTCGCCGTGCGGGTGGTAGTTACCCATCACGTCACCGACGACGCGGGCGCACTTCACGTAGCCGCGGTCGGGGCGGTAACCGCCGTCGAACATCGCATACAGGATCTTGCGGTGCACCGGCTTGAGGCCGTCACGCACGTCCGGCAGGGCACGCCCGACGATGACGCTCATCGCATAGTCGAGGTAGGACCGCTGCATCTCGACTTCGATGCCGATCGGCTCGATCCGGCTCGCGACCGCTGAACCACTCTCGTCGGGGGTCTCCGGAGTGGAAGTCGGTTCCGTCACTCTTTATCCCTTTTCTCAGTGTCGGCGATCAGATGTCGAGGAACCGGACGTCTTTGGCGTTGCGCTGGATGAACGAACGGCGTGCTTCCACGTCTTCGCCCATCAGGACGCTGAAAAGCTCGTCCGCGGTTGCAGCGTCGTCCAATGTCACCTGACGGAGCATGCGAGTCGCCGGGTTCATCGTCGTTTCCCACAGCTCGGGGTAGTTCATCTCGCCGAGGCCCTTGAACCGCTGGATGTCGTCCGGCTTGGCGTTGGGCTTGCTCTGCTGGCGCAGCGCGATCAGACCGTCACGCTCGCGGTCGGTGTACGCGTACTGCGCGTCGTCGCCCTTCTTGTTCCACTTGATCTTGTACAGCGGGGGCGCCGCCAGATACACGTGGCCGAGCTCGATCAGCGGACGCATGAACCGGAACACCAGCGTCAGCAGCAGCGTCTGGATGTGCTGGCCGTCGACGTCGGCGTCGGCCATGAGGATCAGCTTGTGGTAGCGCAGCTTCTCGATGTCGAACTCGTCGTGGATGCCGGTGCCGAGCGCGGTGATCAGCGCCTGCACCTCGTTGTTCTTGAGGACGCGGTCGATGCGCGCCTTCTCCACGTTGAGGATCTTGCCGCGGATCGGCAGGATCGCCTGCACCCGCGGGTCGCGGCCCTGCTTGGCGGAGCCGCCGGCGGAGTCGCCCTCGACGATGAACAGCTCGGAGACCCGCGGGTCGTTGGACTGGCAGTCGGCGAGCTTGCCGGGCATCGAGCCCGACTCCAGCAGCGACTTGCGCCGGGCCAGCTTGCGCGCCTGCGAGGCGGCCAGCCGGGCCCGGGCGGCCTGCGACGCCTTCGTGATGATGGTCTTGACCTCGGCCGGGTTGCGGTCGAACCAGTCGACCAGCCACTCGTTGCACACCTTCTGCACGAAGCTGCGGGCCTCGGTGTTGCCGAGCTTGGTCTTCGTCTGACCCTCGAACTGCGGGTTGGTCAGCTTGATCGAGATGATCGCGGCCAGGCCCTCGCGGATGTCCTCACCGGTGAGCTTCTCGTCGCCCTTGAGGAACTTCTTGTCCGCGCCGTACTTGTTCACCACGGAGGTCAGCGCGCTGCGGAAGCCCTCCTCGTGGGTGCCGCCCTCGTGCGTGTTGATCGTGTTGGCGAACGTGTAGACGCTCTCGCCATACGACTCGTTCCACTGCATGGCGATCTCAACGGAGATGCCGTCGCCGTCGGAGCCGAACTCCACCACCGAGCGGTGGATCGGCGTCTTGGTCGCGTTGAGGTGGCGCACAAAGTCGGCGATGCCGTTCTCGTAGCAGAACACCACCTCCCGCTTCTCCTCGGGCGCCTCGGCGCGCTCGTCGCGCAGCACGATCTTGAGCCCGCGGTTGAGGAAGGCATATTCCTGGATGCGCCGGTAGACCGTCTCGTAGTTGAACTCGAGGGTCTCGAAGATCACGCCGTCGGGCCAGAAGGTCACGCTGGTGCCGGTGCGGTCGGTGGGCTCGCCCTTCTGCAGCGGCTCGGGCACCGAGTTGCGGTAGGTCTGCCGCCAGACGAAGTCGTCCTTGTGGATCTCCAGGTCGATGCGCGTGGACAGCGCGTTGACAACCGAGATGCCGACGCCGTGCAGGCCGCCGGAGACGGCATAGGCCTTGCCGTCGAACTTGCCGCCGGCGTGCAGGACCGTCAGGACGACCTCGACCGTCGGCCGCTTCTCCTTGGGGTGCATGTCGACCGGAATGCCACGACCGTTGTCCACGACCCGCACGCCGCCACCTTCGAGCAGCGTGACCTCGATGGTGTCGCAGAATCCCGCCAGGGCCTCGTCGACGGCGTTGTCCACGACCTCCCACACCAGATGGTGCAGGCCGCGCTCGCCGGTCGAGCCGATATACATGCCGGGGCGCTTGCGGACCGCCTCGAGCCCTTCGAGCACGGTGATCGATGAGGAGTCGTAGGACTGTTCGGGCTTGTTTGCTACCACCCTCGGTCGCTTTCTCGCACTGGCCGGCCGCGCCGCTCGGCGCCCCGGGTCTCGTGCGGAGTCGTGCGAGCACTACGGTCACGACGCAGGCACGCCGAGGGCCTGCGCCCCACCCAGAGCGGGCGCCGTGACCACCGGCGGGCCGGCACCGCAGACGCGTGCACGCGGGTTGTGTCGGCTGGTTCTCAGAGCCTTCGCTCCTGCGGCAATCCTACTGTGCCCGTGCGACATTTTCGCATCGGGATGGCGCCTGTAGTCCCCGTAGCGGCCCGAACGGTACGGGGCGAAGGTCCCCCTACGCGGGAGGGGTTCCGGCGGGCGATGATGGGCGGCACGGCGAGCTTCGAAAGGATGCCTTCGGGTTCGGCACCTGCGGGGGTCGCGCGAGCGGTCGTTCGTGCCGTATGTTCCCCGCCGCGGGGGCGGGGAAAGTGTGAGAGCGAGGGGTCCGCGATGGGCTTGGACAACGTCGCCGTGCAGTGGCCGCGCACCGGCAGGTTCTATGACCCGGTGGCGCCGGCCGAGTTCGTCGACTTCGCGGAGCTGGCCGAGAAGCTGCCGCTGCACGCGGGGCCGGCGGCAGCGCTGGCGGATCACGTGGCGAAGACCGGCACGGTGCGGGTGACCGGCTACACGGAGCTGGTCGACCTGCTCTTCGGTCTCAATGGTGTGCTGTTCGCCACCGACGCCGCGGCCGAGGACGAGGATCCGGTGATCAGCCCCGACGACTGCGCCTGGATCGCCGGCGGGCTGGAGCGCTTCGTCAACGGCCACCAAGAGTTCGGCGACGAGATCACGTTCGAGACCGTGAGCACGGTGCTGCGGCGTGCCCTCGAGGGCTCCCGCCTGGCCGAGCAGCAGCTGCGGTGGCTGCAGAGCCGCCTCGACGCGCTGCGCGACGACACCGGCAACGCTCCGCAGTGGAGCTACACGATCGCCGAACTTGACGTGCTGGCGAAGTTCTACCGCCGCTGCGCCAACCGCGGGTTCGCCGTCTACGCCGACTTCTGAGCAGGCCTCTGGAAGGACAGCCTTTTGTAACGGCGCCGGCCGTCAGCCGTAGGTGTCGCGCGGGCCCCGCCCGCGCACCCGCCTCGGCCCGCGGCTCCACGACGGCGTGCTCGGCCCCTGGATGTGCAGCTTCTTGACGACGTTGTGACCGACCTCACCCGCGATGCGGGCGATCAGCCGCCCCGAGAGCATCCGCAGCTGGGTGGCCCACGCCGTCGACTCCGCCTCGACGGTCAGCTCGCCGTCCTCGAGCTTGATCGGCCGGCAGTGCGCGGCGACGTCGGCGCCGACGACCCGCTCCCACTCGCCGAACACGGTCGCCTCGGCCTTCGGCTTCTGCCAGCCGCGCGCCTTCATCATCCGTTCGAGCAGCGTGCCGAACAGCTGCGGGTCGCGCGGGTCGGGTCCCGGTCCGGTGTACCCACGCCGCCGTCGCGGATCCCCCGTAGCCGGGTCGCCGACGGCCTTACGGCGCGGCTGGGCCCGGCGCTTGGCCAGGGCCGCCTCGACGGCCGCACGGGCCAGCTCCGGCCCGCTCTGTCCGGTGCCCTCCGTGCCGCCGCGGCCGCCCCCGCCGGAAGCCGCGGACCCGGCGTCGCCCTGCCGGCCGGACGTGCCGTCGTCAGCCACGTCGCACGTCGCCTCCGCCCACCTCGTACCGTGCACCGCGCAGCGAACGCGGCACGTCGTCGTCGACGGCGCACGTGACGATGACCTGGCTCGCGCCGCTGACGAGCTCGGCGAGCCGCTCCCGGCGGCCCACGTCCAGCTCGGCGAACACGTCGTCCAGCACCAGCACCGGCTCCACGCCGTCGTCCCGCAGCAGATCGTAGGCCGCCAGGCGCAGCGCCAGCGCATACGACCAGGACTCGCCGTGGCTCGCGTAGCCCTTTGCGGGCAGGTCGCCCAGGGTCAGCGTCAGCTCGTCGCGGTGCGGCCCGGCCAGGGTCACCCCGCGCTCGACCTCCTGCTTGCGGGCCTCCCCGAGCGCGGCGAGGAGGGCCTGCTCGATGCCGGCCTGCCCGTCGGGCCCCGCCGGAAGATCGGCCGGCAGCGGGAAGGACGGGCTGTAGGCGATGCGGGCCTCGGACCGGCTGGCGCTCACCGCCGCATACGCCTTCGCCACGTGCGGGGCCAGCGCGGCGACCAGGTCGAGCCGAGCGCGCACCAGCTGGGCGCCGTGCTGCGCGAGGTGGGCGTCCCAGACGTCGAGGGTCGACAGGTCGCCGCCGCGGGTGCCGCCGGTCTTGCGGGCCAGATATGCGCTGCGCAGCAGGGCGTTGCGCTGCTTGAGCACCCGGTCGTAGTCCGAACGCACCCCCGCGAAGCGCGGCTGCCTGGTGACCAGCAGCTCGTCGAGGAGCCGGCGGCGCTCGCCCGGGTCGCCGCGGATCAGCGACAGATCCTCCGGCGCGAACAGCACCAGCTTCAATGCGCCCAGGATGTCGCGGGTACGGCTCACCGGCGAGCGGCCCAGTCGCGCCTTGTTGGCCTTGCCCGGCTCGATCGACAGCTCGACGAGCAGCTCGCGCTCGTCGTGGACGATGGCGCAGCGCACCACCGCGCGGCTGGTGCCGAACCTGACCAGCGGCGCGTCGGTGGCGACCCGGTGCGACTCGAGGCTGGCGACATACGCGAGGGCCTCGACCAGGTTGGTCTTGCCGACGCCGTTGGGGCCGACCAGCACGCACGCCCCGGGCCCGAACTCGACGACGACCCGCTCGTAACTGCGGAAGTCGACGAGCTCGAGACCCCGGACGTACAAACTCAGTCCTTCTTGACCGCGTGGCCGCCGAACTGGTTGCGCAGCGCGGCCACGGCCTTCATCGCCGGCGAGTCGTCCTGGCGGGACGCGAACCGGGCGAACAGCGACGCCGCGATGACGTTCATCGGCACGGCCAGCCGGATGGCCTCCTCGACCGTCCAGCGGCCCTCACCGGTGTCGTCGGCGTAACCGCGCAGGCCGTCGAGGTTGGGGTCCTCGTCCAGCGCCCGGTCCATCAGGTCCAGCAGCCACGACTGCACGACGGACCCGGCCCGCCACGACTTGAACACCTCGGGGATGTTCTCGACGTATTCGGAGGCCTCGAGCAGCTCGTAGCCTTCGGCATAGGCGTGCATCATGCCGTACTCGATGCCGTTGTGGACCATCTTGGCGTAGTGCCCGGCACCGACGGGGCCGGCGTGCGCGAAGCCGAACTCGCCCTCCGGCTTGAGGCCCTGGAAGATCGGCATGCAGTGCTCGACGTGCTTCTTGTCGCCGCCCACCATCAGCGCGTAACCGTTGGTCCGGCCCCAGATGCCGCCGGACACGCCGACGTCGAGGTAGCCGAGGCCCTTCGTCGCCAGCCGCTCGGCCCGCGGACGGTCGTTGCTGAAGCGCGAGTTGCCACCGTCGATGACGATGTCGCCGGGCGACAGCAGACCGGAGAGCTCGTCGATGGTCGGCTCCGTGTACTGCACGGGAACCATGATCCACACCACGCGGGGCGCGGCGAGCTTCTCCACCAGCTCGCTGAGGGACGACACGTCGGTGACGTCCGGGTGGTGGTCGTAGCCAATGACCTCGTGCCCGGCGGCCCGCAGCCGCTCGCGCATGTTGAAGCCCATCCGGCCCAGGCCGATGAGACCGAGCTGCATTTGTGGTGCCTCCGAACCTCAGCTGCCGATGCGAACCGGCATGATCAAGTACCAGTATCCGGGGATGATTTCTCCATCATCCTTGGCCGGGGACATGACCGCAGGCTTCTTCGGGTCAGTGAACGACAGCACGGCGATCGGCGCGTCGAGCGCCTTGAGGCCGTCGAGCAGATATTGATGGTTGAAGGCGATCGTCATCGGCTCGCCCTCGTAGGTGCAGTCCATCGCCTCGCTGGCCCGCGCGTCCTCGCTGCCGCTGGCCTCGACCACGAGACCGTCGCCGCTGAACGACAGCCGCACCGGGGTGGACCGCTCGGCGACCAGGCCGACGCGCCGCACCACCTCGTTGAGCGCGGACACCCGGATGCGGGCCTGCGCGTTGTGCGTGTCGGGCAGCAGCGCCCGCACCTTCGGGAAGTCGCCGTCGAGCAGCCTGGACGTGGTGCGCCGGGTGCCGCCGGCGAACCCGATCATGCCCTCGCCGATCTTGCCCCGGGACAGCGCGACGGAGACCAGGCCACCGACAGGGCCCAGCGTCTTCGCGGTGTCATCGAGGGTACGGGCGGGCACGAGCGCGGCGAGGCTCACGTCGTCCTCGTCGGGGCGCCACTCCAGCTCGCGCACGGCGAGCCGGTAGCGGTCGGTGGCGAGCAGCGTCAGCTTGCTGCCCTCCAGCTCGATCCGCACACCGGTGAGCATCGGCAGGGTGTCGTCCCGGCCGGCGGCGATCGCCACCTGCGAGACGGCGCCGGCGAACGTGGCCGCGTCGACCGTGCCGGCCAGCTCGGGCATCTCCGGCAGCGTCGGATAGTCCTCGACGGGCATCGTCGGCAGGGTGAACCGGGCGCTGCCGCAGGTGATCTCGACGTGCGACCCCACCGCGGCGACGTCGACCGGCTTGGCCGGCAGCGACTTGGTGATCTCGGCGAGCAGCCGTCCGGAGACGAGCGTCGCGCCGTCGGCGTCGGCCTGGACCTCGACGGTCACCTGGCTGGACACCTCGTAGTCGAAGCCGGACACCTGCAGGCGGCCGTCAGCGACTCTGAGCAGTACGCCGGCAAGCACCGGCACAGAAGGGCGGCTGGGCAGGCTCTTGGCTGTCCAGGCGACGGCATCGGCGAGCGCGTCGCGCTCGACTCGGAACTTCATCGCGGTCCTCCCGCGTCGTCTCGTCTCAAGCGTGGTGCTGCATCGAACCTTAGGGCTTCCGCGGTCGTGCCGTGCACCGACCCCACCAAATTTCGAGCCCAGAAGTTTTCCACTTGCTGATGATTGCTTTTTTCTCTCTTTTAAAGAGATTTACTTCGTAGTCATAGGTGGTGTGGATTCTGTGGACAACCCGCGTTTTACCTGGTCAGGGCACTTATGTCTCTGGGTATGGACTGTGCATAACCCCCTGTGTACAAGGTTGTGGATTGTGGATAAACCGTCGTCCACAGGCGTTATCCACCGGCTATCCACCGGAAATCCACAGGGTTCGTCCACCGTCTGGGGATAAGTCGTTCCGAGACGCACTCACGTTCCGTCGACGGTTCGATCACTCTTCGGATGTGTCCACACCTCTTCCACACGTCCTCCCCAGGAGTTATCCACAGACTGTGGACGACGGCTGTGTGCAACCCGTAGTCATCCCGTCACTTGTGATCGTCCCGTCACGCATCGTGGTCAAGAGTTGGCACAAGTCAAGTTATCCACAGGCTCTGTGGATGAAGTCTGTGTATAACTCGGACAAACCCCGTGGGGGTATATGCCCATACCCTGTGGACTTCCTGGGGACGAGCCTGTGGACAACGTATGGGCATAAGCGCCTGGATCCCAGGTCGGCGGCCTGTGGACACGGTGGATAACGTGCTTTGTCCACAGGCTGTAACCAACCTCTGGGGAAAGTGCATTCCCGGCATATCGACCTGGACCCGTCGAGGAACCCACAGCGCTGTCCACAAGCGCTTCGTGAGACTCGCTCGCTTCTTCGTTGTGCACAGCCGTCTGGTCGTACACGCGAAAAGGGCCGCGACAGGCTGAACCACGCCTGACACGGCCCTCTCGGGCGGGACTCGCCCCGCTACGTCGTCTGCTTGATGCGGTTCGTCAGCTCGGCGATCTGGTTGTAGAGCGAGCGGCGTTCGGCCATCTGCTGGCGGATCTTGCGGTCGGCGTGCATGACCGTGGTGTGGTCGCGGCCGCCGAACGCCTGGCCGATGCGCGGCAGCGACAGGTCGGTCAGCTCACGGCACAGGTACATGGCGACCTGGCGCGCGTTGACGAGCACCCGCGACCGGCTGTGCCCGCGCAGGTCCTCCAGGCTGACGCCGAAGTAGTCGGCGGTCGACGCCATGATCTGGTCCGCGGTGATCTCCGGCCCCGAGCCGTCGGGGATGAAGTCGCGCAGCACCTCCTCGGCGAGGCCGAGCTCGACCGGCGCGCGGGTCAGGTTCGCGAACGCGGTGACGCGGATCAGCGCGCCCTCCAGCTCGCGGATCGACGACGCGACCCGCGACGCGATGAACTCCAGCACGTCCGGCGGCGCGAACAGCCGCTCCTGTGCCGCCTTCTTCTGCAGGATCGCGATGCGGGTCTCGAGGTCCGGCGGCTGGATGTCGGCCAGCAGGCCCCACTCGAACCGGGTCCGCAGCCGGTCCTCCAGCGTCGCCAGCTGCCGCGGCGAGCGGTCGGAGCTGATCACGATCTGCTTGTTGGCGTTGTGGAGGGTGTTGAACGTGTGGAAGAACTCCTCCTGCGTACGCTCCCGCGTCTCCAGGAACTGGATGTCGTCGATCAGCAGGATGTCGACGTCGCGGTACCGCCGCTGGAACGCCTGCGTCTTGTCATCGCGCAGCGAGTTGATGAAGTCGTTGGTGAACTCCTCCGTCGACACATAGCGCACGAAGCGGGCGTTGCCGAGCATCGTGGCGTACTGGCCGATGGCGTGCAGCAGGTGCGTCTTGCCCAGCCCCGAGCCGCCGTAGATGAACAGCGGGTTGTACGCCTTGGCCGGCGACTCTGCCACCGCGACCGACGCGGCGTGCGCGAAGCGGTTCGAGGATCCGATGACAAAGGTCTCAAAGGTGTACTTCGGGTTGAGCCGGTTGCCGGCCGAGTCGCCGGCGGGGGTCTGCGCGCTGCGGCGGTCCTCGCGGCCGGTGCCCGGGTTCGACGGCGGCCGTGGCGGCAGCGGGTCCTCGTCCTGCAGCGGGGAGCGGCGCAGCCGTTCGTCGCGGGCGGCCTCGAACGCGGTGCCCGAGTGCTCGGTCCGCTCCGCCGGCGTCCAGCCCGTCTCGGTCGGCAGGTCGAACAGCCGGTCGCTGCCCTCGCGGGCGGTCGGCAGCTGCTGGTCCGGCCGGCCGTGGTCGTGCGACCGGCCGTGATCGTGCGACCGGCCGTGGTCGTGCGACCCACGCTGGTCGTGTTGGTCGTTCGGACCGCGCTGGTCCAGATCGAGCTGCTCCTGCTGGCCGGGCTGGGCCGACGGGAACGGTGACTGCTGATACTGCGGCTGTTGATATTGCGGCGGCGGGTACTGCAGCTGCCGCTGGAACGGCGGTCCCGAGGTCGGCTCGGCCAGCTGGCCAGCGGTGCCGTTGGACCAGTGCGACGCGGACGGCGCGGGCAACGGCGGCGCGTCCTCCGGCGGGCGGACCGTGACGGCTACCTGGATCGCCCGGCCGAGCAGCCGGGACAGCGCCTCGGTGATGACCGGGCGCAGGCGCGACTCGATGACGTCGCGGGTGAAGGCGTCAGGCACGGAGAGCAGCGCGGTGTCCTCGACGATGGCCCGTAGCCTCGTCAGCCGCAGATAGGCACGCTGCTGCGCCGAGACGATCTCGTCTGCGAGCTCGTCCGTTGCCGCATGCCACACCGCTGCGAGGTCGGTGTCAGTCACCGTTCGCGCACCCCCATCGTCGCCCCCACCGCGAGTGGACCGTGCGCCGGAAGTTCCGCCCGTCCCGGCCCCCATTGTCCACAGGTTTTCCACAACCTGTGTATCAACGAGGCATGTCCCGTGGACGGATCGTCCTGATTCCCTCTCGCCCCGTGTCGACCTGGCGGTGTTCGACCGGTGCGCGGAAGGTTCTGCAGGTCGGATGCGGTGCCGTGCCCCCTGTGGCGCATCCGGTTGGTCGCGGAAAGTCCTTTGTGTCCCGTCGCCGGTCGTCGCGGTGTCTACCGGCAACCGGGCACGTTAACAGCGTTGTCCACAACCACTCAACCGTTGTCCACAAGTAACCTGTGGATTTCCGGGCGCTCGCGGGCCATCGTTGACGGTCTGTAGGGCCGCGCGTACCCTGGTTCGGCTGGGGAAGCTTTCCCTGATAAACTCCAGTGACCAGCCCTACGCCGCTACGAAGACGGAGCCCGACGTGAGCAAGCGCACCTTCCAGCCGAACAACCGCCGGCGCGCGAAGACCCACGGTTTCCGGCTGCGCATGCGCACCCGTGCCGGCCGCGCGATCCTGTCGGCGCGCCGCGCCAAGGGGCGCGACCGCCTGTCGGCCTGATCCGACGCCGGGCCCTCCGGGAGGCAGCGTGCTGGCGGCCGCTCAGCGTCTGCGGCGGCGGAAAGACTTCGCCGCCACCATTCGCAACGGTCGCCGCGCCGGTCGCGGAGCCCTCGTGGTGCATTTCCTGCAGTCGACTGCCGAGCCGGCGCCAGCAGATCAAGCATCTGCCCGCGCCGGCTTCGTCGTGTCTGCGTCGGCTGCCGCCGGGCCCGTCGCTGAGTCTGTGGGGTCCGGCTCCAGCTCGGCGTCGGGCGCGGCGTCTGGTCCAGGCTCCGCTGCTGACCTCGGCTCGGCTGGTCCCAGTTCGGCCAGTCCCAGTCCGTCCGGTGTCAGTTCGGCCGGTGTCAGCTCGGCCAGTCTCAGCTCGGCGTCGGATCCGGCTTCGGGAGTTGGCTCGGGTTCGGACTCGGCTTCCGGCTTCGAGCTGTCCGTGGAGCCTGCCTCCGGGGCGGGCGGCGTCATGCCGGCGCGGGCCGGCTTTGTGGTGTCCAAGGCCGTTGGCAACGCGGTGGTGCGCAACCTCGTGAAGCGCCGGCTCCGGCACCTGATCCGGCCGCACCTGGCCGACCTCCCACCGGCGTCGACGATCGTCGTCCGGGCGCTGCCGGCCTCGGCCACGGCACGCTACGAGGACCTCGGCCGTGATCTTGAGGCAGCGTTGGCGGCCGCTCGTCGGCCCAGGAGCCGGGAGGGACGTCGATGAACGTCGGAGCCCGGGTCGTTGCCGCTCCCATCGTCGCGTACCGTCGTTGGATAAGCCCGGCGTTGCCGGCGCGTTGTCGGTTCTACCCGTCGTGCAGCGCTTATGCCCTGGAGGCGGTCGGCACTTACGGCGCGATCCGGGGAATCGGTCTCGCGATCTGGCGGCTGCTGCGCTGCCACCCATTCCACCCCGGTGGGTTCGATCCGGTGCCTCCGCGCCGGGGAGCCTCGCCCGAGCCCGAGTCGACGTGACTGGAGCAGTGTCGTGATTAGCAAGCTGATGGGCGGGATCTACTGGCTGATCTCGCAGGTGATGCTGTTCTGGCACACCGTGTGGGACAAGGTCATGCCCGACCACCGCACGCTCGGCACCAACTGGCAGTGGGTTCTCGCGATCGTTTTCCTCGTGATCACGGTCCGCGTGGTGCTGTTCCCGATCTTCGTGAAGCAGATCAAGTCGCAGCGCGCGATGCAAGCGATCCAGCCGAAGATGAAGGAGCTGCAGGAGAAGCACAAGGGCGACCGGGAGACCCTCCAGAAGGAGGTCATGAAGCTCTACCAGGAGGAGAAGGTCAACCCGCTCATGGGCTGCCTTCCGATGTTCCTGCAGATCCCGGTGTTCATCGGCCTCCTGCACGTGCTACGTCACCTCAAGCCCGGCACCTCGGATCACCAGATGCAGCTGTACGGCTGGAGCATCCCCGAGTTCATGGGCGCCGTCGACGCCCGGCTCTTCGACGCCCCGATCGTCGCGAAGTTCAGCAGCAGCGCCTCGGACCTGGCGAAGATCGAGGCCAACTCGACCACCGTCAAGATCGTCGCCGCGATCCTGGTCGCGCTGATGATCACGACGACCTACCTGACCCAGCGTCAGATGATTATGAAGACGGGCTGGAACACCGACCCGCAGCAGCGCATGATCCAGAAGTTCATGCTCTACGGCATCCCGTTCTTCACCCTGACCTCCGGCTGGTACTTCCCCATCGGCGTCATCATCTACTGGGTCACCAACAACGCGATCACCCTCGGCCAGCAGTACTGGGTCCTGCACAAGTACCCGCCGCCGGCGAGCGCCGCCGCGAACACCACCCCGTACAAGGGGGGCCCGAAGAAGACCGGCGACGCCAAGCCGGTCAGCGGCGTCCGGGCGTTGCTGACCAAGGCCAAGGACGACGCCGCGGCCCAGCAGGCAGCGGCTGCAGCGGCGGCCGCGGCCAAGGCGAACGGCAAGGCGCTCGCCCCGAAGCCCGGCGCCAAGCCAGTCAACCCGAAGAAGGGTGGCGCCGCGAAGCGGCAGTCGGGTTGATGCGACCCCGCCGGTCCACCCCTCACCCCGGACCGGCGAGTGGCGCTCCCTGCGCACCACCACCCCTCACCGACGACCTGTGACGGCGCCTCGGCGCCCCAAACAAGCGGAGATGAGTTTCGTGACCGACACCACCAGTGATCTCGACGCGCGCGGTACCAAGGGCGACGCTCTGGATCAGGACGCCAACCTCGACGAGGTCGAGGACGGCGACGCCGCCGAAGCCGAAGCCGGCGACGCCGCCCCGGCGGCTGCGGGCGGCAACGGCCGAGCTGCGGCCGACCTGTTCCGGGAGAGCGAGATCGCGGCCGACTACGTCGAGGGCCTTCTCGACATCCTCGACTACGACGGCGACATCGACGAGCTCGTCGTCAGCGGCCGCCCCGTCGTCGAGGTCGTCGAGGGCGGCGACGGCTCCGGCCGCCGCCTCCAGGCGCTCGTCGGCCAGCGCGGCGCCACCCTTGAGGCGCTGCAGGAGCTGAGCCGCCTCGCGGTCTTCCGGCAGACGGGCTCCCCCAGCCGCCTGCTCCTCGACGTCGGCGGCTACCGGGCGCTGCGGCGCAAGGAGCTCGGCGCGATCGCCAAGAACGCCGCCGAGAAGGTGAAGGAGTACGGCGAGGCCGTCAGGCTCGAGCCGATGAGCGCCTTCGAGCGCAAGTGCGTGCACGACGTGATCAATGCCCTCCCGGGCGTGGAGAGCGAGTCGGAAGGCGTCGAGCCGGCCCGGCGGATCGTGGTGCGGCCCGTCGCCTGATCGGTACTGCCGCTGGTTTTGTTCCTGCTTTTCGGCGGGGCGTCCCTGAGGGGGCGCCCCGCTTTCGTGTGCCGCCGCTGGGCTTGCGCCTCGCCTGATCCGTCAGCGTTTCCGCGTTGCGGTCCTCCCGGCCGGCGCTCTCTGGCTTCGTGTGCCGCGGACGTGGCTGTGCCACCTGTCTGGTCGAGCCGTGTCTCGCTGTGCCGTCGCCTCTCAGCTTGCCGTCCTCTCGACTTGCCGCTCTTTGTCCACCACCGGCGGGGGCGTTGTCCCCGCGTGGCCGGGCGGTTCGGGGATCGGGGACAATGGAGGCAGACGCGACTGGCGGCACCGGGATGGGACGGACCATCGGGGAGCTCGAGTTGTGAGGGTCGACCGCCTGGGTCCTCACGTCGAGGAGTCGTATGTCCACGACCACTGCCGTACTGCTGCCCGGCGCTCCCGTCGCCGAGCAGATCCTCGCCGACGTTGCGAACCGGGTCGCCGCGCTGCGGGCCCGTGGCGTCGTGCCGTCGCTCGCGACGATTCTCGTCGGCGACGACGATGCGAGCGCCGGGTACATCCGCATCAAGCAGCGCCAGGCCGCCGAGCTCGGGTTCGCATCGCCGCATGAGCACCTGCCCGCCAACGCGACGCAGGACGAGCTGCACGCGGTCATCGACCGGTTCAACGCGGACCCCGATGTGCACGGGTTGCTCATCCAGTACCCGACGCCGCAGCACCTCGACTACGACACCGCTCTGCAGCGCGTCGACCCCGACATGGACGTCGACGGCATGCACCCGCTGAACCTCGGCCGCCTCGCCGCCGGGATGCCCGGACCGCTCCCCTGCACGCCGGCCGGGATCGAGGCGCTCCTCGCGCACTACGAGATTCCGGTCAGCGGCCGTGAGGTCGTGATCCTCGGCCGCGGCGCGACGCTGGGGCGCCCGCTCGCGATGCTGCTCTCGCAGAAGCGCCCGACCGCCAATGCCGCGGTCACCGTGGTGCACACCGGTGTTGCCGATTGGCCGCGGTACACCCAACGCGCCGACATTCTCATTGCCGCCGCGGGCGTCCCGGGCATCATCCAGCCCGAGCACGTGAAGCCGGGCGCCGTCGTCATCGGGGGCGGTGTCCGCTACTCGGGCCGCCGCCTCCTGCCGGACGTCGACGAGTCGTGCGCGAGCGTCGCCGGCGCCATCACCCCCCGAGTCGGCGGCGTGGGCCCGACCACCGTCGCCATGCTCTTCCGCAACGCCATCACCGCCGCCGAGCGCCGTTTCACGTGAAACATCGGTCCCGGGGCGCTCACAAGTTGCGGCCCGGGACCGCATCAGTCGGACCGTCCGTCCTCCGGGCCTCTCTCGGCGGCCACGATGCGCTCCCCCGAGTGCCGCGAAGCCCACCGGCCCGCCCAGCGGAGCGCACATGATTTGCTTGACCGTATGGATGGTGCTGTTCCGCATGAGGTATTGCCGGCCGCCGAGAAGGTCTTCGGCGATCGGCTTCCGTTGGCTGAGCGGTTCGCTCAGTTGCTCGTCACCGACGGGGTGATCCGGGGTCTGATCGGCCCTCGCGAGGCGCCGCGGATCTGGGAGCGGCACCTGCTCAACTGCGCCGTCCTCGGTGATCTGATTCAGTCGGGCGCCACGGTCGTTGACGTCGGCTCCGGCGCCGGACTGCCCGGTATGGTGCTCGCAGTGGCTCGTCCCGACCTGCATGTCACGTTGGTCGAGCCGCTCGCACGACGTACCGCGTTCCTTTCCGAAGCGGTGACGGCGCTCGGCCTCGAACGGACCACCGTGGTCCGGGCGCGGGCCGAGGACTGCGTCGGGAAGCTCCCGCTCGCCGATGTCGTCACCGCCCGGGCAGTCGCACCGCTGGACCGGCTTGCCGGTTGGTGTCTTCCCCTCACCGCCGTCGGTGGGCGACTGCTCGCGCTCAAGGGAGCTTCCGCTGCGGCCGAGATCGCCGAGCACACGGAGACCCTGAGCCGGCTCGGAGCGGGCACGCCATCGGTACGCCTCTGCGGGGACGCCGTCCTGGCGGAGCCGACGACGGTCGTCGAGATCGTGCGGGAGCGGGAAGTCGCGCAACGCCGGAAGGGCAAGCGCGGCCGGTAAACCGGGGGGCGGGCCAAAAGCGTCCCCCGGACACGGGGGAACGCGGGGGTTCGACGATGGACATCAGGAACTGTGGCAGCGGCTGGCCGGTCGCGCCGGCGAAGCGACTCGGTGGTCTACTTCGCCGAGTCGACGGCTTTTTGGTCTTCTTGCGGCCGAGTGAGAGTGACAAGGGCGACGACGCGCCGATGAGCCATAGCTCAGGTCGCCTGTGCGCCGTAGGCTGGCCGCGCGCCGTTCTTGCGTTCCCGGCGCCGGTCACCGCGGCCAGTCGAGACCTCGTGTCGGGCGGTGCGCCGGAGGTGGGCACCGCGTCGCTGACGGCCGGCAGTGCACATCCTTCCGAGCGGGACGGGACTGACATGGTGCGCGACAGCGGTGATGACCCCGACTTTGGCGATGGCAGTTCGCATGTTTCACGTGAAACGGGGAGTGGCACGGGCGGCGAACTCAGGGCGGATGCAAGGGCGCGGAGCGCCGACGGAATAGAGGGCTGGGGCGTTCGGCCGGTGCCTCAGCCGCGCGTAGAGCATCCGGTTGGTACGACACGCGGCGCCACGGTGGAGTTTCACGTCAGCGGGCAAGTCGATCGTGCAACTACCGGTACTGTTTACGGCCGGGGCGGAAAACCGGTCGTGCCGAGAGCCGATTCACAGTCCGCTGCAGACGAAGCGAAAGCCGAGACGAGAGCAGATATGAGGTCCGAGCGACGGAACACCCCGTCCCCCCGACCACACCCGTCCGTCGTCACCGCGGATACCGAGGGCGCTATGACTGACGCGTATGTTTCACGTGAAACCGAAGACCCCCCGCTTGCACAGGAGGCTAAGCGCGCCGTGGAGATCCTCAACCCGAGCGGGGAGATCACTATGCCCCGTCCACCACGGCGGCGCACCATGTGTGTGGCGAACCAGAAGGGTGGGGTGGGAAAGACCACCACGGCGGTCAACATCGCCGTCGCCCTGGCGCTGCACGGCAACCGCGTCCTGGTGATCGACCTCGACCCTCAGGGCAACGCCTCCACCGGTCTCAACGTCCCCCACCACTCGGGTGTACCGGACGTCTATGACTGCCTGATCGACGGCGCCCCGCTCGACGCGGTGACCCAACAGGTCGAGGGCATCCCGAACCTCTGGGCCGTGCCCGCAACGATCGATCTCGCCGGCGCTGAGATCGAGCTCGTATCCGTCGTCGCCCGCGAGTCTCGCCTGAAGCGGGCCATCGAGGCCGGCGGCAGCGACTACGACTACATCTTCATCGACTGCCCGCCCTCGCTCGGCCTCCTCACGGTGAACGCGCTCGTGGCCGCCGAAGAGGTGCTGATCCCGATCCAGTGCGAGTACTACGCGCTGGAGGGTGTGCAGGCCCTCACGAACAACATCGAGCTCGTCCGGTCGCACCTGAACCCGAAGCTCGACATCTCGACGGTGCTGCTGACCATGTACGACCGGCGTACCCGCCTCGCCGACCTCGTCGAGCAGGACGTGCGGAACCACTTCGGCGAGAAGTGCCTGAACGCGGTCATCCCCCGCAACGTCCGCGTGTCCGAGGCGCCGAGCTACAGCCAGTCCGTGATGACGTACGACCCGGGCTCCCGCGGTGCGGTGAGCTACTTCGAAGCGGCGCAGGAGATCGCGCTGCGCGGTGCGCATGACGCGCAGGTTGGAGGAGTGGCATGAAGTCGAACCGACGTGGAGGTCTCGGACGAGGGCTCGGTGCTCTCATCCCCACCGCCGCGCCGGCCGAGAACGCGGCGGGCGGCACCGCCACCGCGCTGGCGACTCCCCCGGCCACGACGGACGCCCCCACGAATGGCGTGACGGCCGAGCCGGTGGAGCAGCTCGCCCCGGTCCCTGGTGCGCGCTTCGCCGAGATCTCGGTGACCTCGATCGTGCCGAACCCGAAGCAGCCGCGGCAGGTCTTCGACGAGGAGGCGATCGAGGAGCTGAAGACCTCGATCCAGGAGGTCGGCTTCCTCCAGCCGATCGTCGTGCGCGAGCTCTCAGCGCCGGTCGAGGCCGAGGGCGACGAGGGCACGCCGAAGAAGTACGAACTCGTCATGGGCGAGCGCCGGTGGCGTGCCGCCCAGGCGCTCGGCAAGGAGGTCATTCCGGCGATCGTCCGGGAGACCCGCGACGACGCGATGCTCCGCGACGCCCTCCTCGAGAACATTCACCGCGCCAACCTCAACCCGCTGGAAGAGGCGGCCGCGTACCAGCAGCTCCTCGAGGAGTTCGGCGCGACGCACGAGGAACTGGCCCGGCGCATCGGCCGGAGCCGGCCGCAGATCTCCAACACGATCCGGCTGCTGAATCTGCCGGCCCAGGTGCAGCGTCGCGTCGCGGCCGGCGTGCTGTCCGCCGGGCACGCCCGCGCGCTCCTCGGGCTCGACAGCTCCGAGGAGCAGGAGACGCTCGCCCACCGGATCGTCGCCGAAGGGCTGTCGGTCCGGGCGACCGAGGAGATGGTCTCGCTCGCGGTGTCGGAGGGCGGCACGGCGAAGAAGGCCGCACCGCAGCGGCGGGCGAAGCCGCACGCGCCCGCGCTCTCCGATTTGGCCGATCGACTGTCGGACCGGTTCGACACCCGGGTCAAGGTCGACATCGGTCAGCGCAAGGGCCGGATCACGATCGAGTTCGCGACCGTCGACGACCTCGAGCGGATCGTCGGGATCATCGGGGTCGACCAGCGAGGCCAGCGGGAGCAGTAGAAGGCCCGAAGCGACGAAGGACGCCCCGCAGGGGCGGGAGAAGCCCCAAAGAAGCGAAACGAAACGGCCGGACGGCAAAGTCCGGCCGTTTCGTTTTCCCCGGAGAATGGCTCTGGGCGCACTTTATCCACAGGGGTTATCCACAGGCTCACCGTTTCACGTGAAACCACGTGGTAGAGGTCTTGAGTGCCTGTGGACAGAGGCTCCGACGGGTGCACTGTCCACAGGGTGCGGACACCGGGCTCCGGGTCGGCTAGGGTCGGCTCGTGTCCGAGACGCCATCGCAGCTGCCCTCGTTTACCTACTGGCCGACGTTCCCGTTCGAGGGTGACCTCCGGGTGAAGCGCCTGCTCGATCCTGTGCCGATCGAGCCGCCGCGGCACGGCGACAACCCGGCCGAGTGCCGCGCGTGCGGGGCGCCGGACGAGGCGTACATCTGGGTGAGCGATCGATGGCGCGTGCGCAGCCTCGACCGCCCGACCGGACTGCCGGCGGTGCTGATCCTCGAGTCGCGGTCGCACCTCGACCTCGGCGACCTGCCGAACATGCTCGCCGCCGAGCTCGGCGTGATGACCGTACGGCTGGAGCGGGCGATCCGGTCGCTCGACGGCGTGGCGCGGGTCCACGTGAACCGGTGGGGCGACGGCGCGGCGCACCTGCACCTGTGGTTCCTGGCCCGGCCGTACGGGCGGCTGCAGTTGCAGGGCACATTCCTCGCGCTGTGGGACGACATCCTGCCGCCGATCCCCGAGGACCAGTGGCGGGAGAACCTGGCGCTGGTCGCCGCCTGGCTGGCCGAGTTCGGTGGCCGGCCGCTCGCCGAACCGCCGCGGATCAACTGGACGGCGCCGGCGCAGTTCCGCGAGGAGGCCCGGACCGCCGACCCGGACGCCGCGCTGGGTGATGCCGGGATTCACGTGGACCCGCCGGAGCCCGCAGCCGCCGACGCGGGGGCAGCGGTGGACGCAAGGGCATCGAGCGACGCCACAGCAGCAGCCAACGCAGACGCAACCGGCAACGCAGGAATGGCGGGCAACGCGCTGACAGCCGAACACCCATCAGCAGCCGCCGGCGAAACCCTGCCCAAGCCGGGAACCCCCACAGCGCCGGCAGCCGCCGACGACACAGCGGCCGTGCCGCCGTCCCTGACCAAGAACCCGGCCCCGGAGACCGCGCAGCCTGACACGCCGTGAAACCAAAACGTCAGACGGTACCGCCGAGGACGATGGGGTGATACCGGGTGAGGAACTCTGACCGGATGACTCCCACCGCCCGTGATGGGTGCGTACCATCATGACGGTTGACCGTAGGTAAGCAGCGCGCGGAGATGGGCCAATGTCGCGACGTCTCGTAAGTCTGACGCTAGACACTCTCGAGGATCTGCCTCGATCGTGCCGCGCCTGCGTATTTTGGGAGCTCGATCCGGTCGCCGCCGACCGGGCGTGCGCCAACGGCGACCCGGGCCTCGAGAAAGAGGCATGGGTATCGCAGACCCTGCTCGAATGGGGTTCCTGCGGCAAGCTGGTCTACGTCGACGGCATGCCGGCCGGGTTCGTGATGTTCGCGCCGCCGGCGTACGTGCCGCGGTCGATGGCGTTCCCGACGTCGCCGGTCTCCCCCGACGCGGTGCTGCTGATGACGGCGCACGTGGTGCAGCCGTTCGCCGACGGCGGGCTCGGGCGGATGCTGGTGCAGGGCGTCGCCCGGGACCTGACCAAGCGCGGCGTGAAGGCGATCGAGGCGTTCGGCGACGCGAAGTTCGGCGAGGTCGACGAGGCCGGTCGCAACGAGCGGGGCTGCCTGGCGCCGGCGGACTTCTTCACGTCGATCGGGTTCAAGACCGTCCGTCCGCATCCGCGCTACCCACGGCTGCGGCTCGAGCTGCGCACGGCGCTGTCGTGGAAGTCCGACGTGGAGTACGCGCTGGAGAAGCTGCTCGGCTCGATGAGTCCCGAGTCGCTGCTGCGCCCGGTCCTGCCGGTACGCCCGGCGACCCGCAGCATGCAGTCCTGACAGGGCAGACCAGCCAGGCCAGGCGGGCCAGGCGCAGGACACGGCCCGGGCACGGGCACGGCCAGGGCACGGCACGGCCGCCCGCGCAGGACCGAGCAGGGCGGGACCGAGCAGGGCAGGACCAGGCAGCGATAAACCAGGTAGGCAGGACCGGGAAGGACCGACCGGGCAGGACCGGCGGTGGAAGCCTCAGACCGCGTTGGAGTTGGTCAGCGCCCGCAGCAGGCTGACGTCGATCGACCCGGTCGGCACGTCGGCCTCGACCGGCAGGTACATCCGCTGCACCGCCGCCATCATCGCCTCGACGACCCGCTCACGGAACGCGGGGTCGATGAGCCGCTCCCGGTCTGTCGGTGAGGTCAGGTAGCCCACGTCGACCCTGACCGCGGGCATCCGGCTCAGCCGCAGCAGCTCCCAGGTCTTGGCATGCGTCTGGCAGTCGCGCAGCCCGGTGCGCACCACGATCTCGCGCTGCACGAGCTTCGCGAGCCGCTCGCCGACGATGGAGGTCGGGCCGGAGACGGTGCCGTAGTGGTACGTGGCGACGCCATCGGCCTCCGGGTTGCGGTACCCGTCGAGGTGGATCGAGATGAGCAGGTCCGCGCCGAGCTCATTGGCCAGCTGCACCCGGTCACGGTCACTCAGAGCCGCTGTGGGCTGCGGACCCCTGGTGAGGTTCACCCGCATGCCCGCGGCCGCCAGGCGGCCTTCCAGACGGGCTGCGAGGTCATACACGAGGTCCGCCTCCGCCCACCGGAGCGGACCGTCGGGGACCACGTGCCCGGTGTCGGGACCGCCGTGTCCGGGGTCGATGACGATGCGCTTGCCCAGCAGCGTCGGGCCGGAGTCGCGGAAGGTCTCCGCCTCGCGCAGCAGCTGCGGCCGGCCGCCGACCACCTTGCGGCCCAGGCGGCGCAGCGCACCGACGGTCGCCGGCCCGCACTCGCCGTCGGGACGCAGCCCGACCTCGCGCTGGAACTGGGCGACGGCGTGGGCCGTGCGGCTGCCGTAGATGCCGTCGGCGCGGCCCGGGTTGTATCCCATTTCCAGCAGGCGCTCCTGCAGCTGCCGGACGTCGTCGCCGATGTACGGGTCGCCGACGGTGTGGAACAGCGCCCGCTGCCCGAGCCGCCAGCGCGCCGCGTCCAGCGACCGCCAGGTCTCGTCGCCGACCTCGCCGTCGACGGTCAGGCCGTGGCTCTGCTGGAACGCGCGGACCGCACGCTCCGTGTCGGCGTCGAACTCCGGATCTGCGTGCGGAGCATCGGCCAGCAGGTCCAGCACGACAAGAATGCTGCGGATCTCGGCGACTGCCGCGCCCCGCGCCCCGCGCCGGATTGCCCGCATAAGGTCCTCCTGAGAATGCCTGCGAATGCACCGCAGCGTACCGCTCACGGCTCAGGGACGCGTCATCACGCGGCCTTTGGCAAAAACGCGCCCCGCCTTGGCTCAGGCGGGGCGCGTCAACGCTTGGAGCTGGGCTCAGGCGGGCTCGAGCGCGGACTCGATAAGCCGCACCAGGGCGCTCTTCGGGCTGGCGCCGACGACCGAGCGGAACGGCTCGCCATCCTTGAACACGGTGAGCGTCGGGACGGAGAGCACCTGGTAGGCGCGGGCCGTCTCCGGGTTGCTGTCGATGTCGACCTTGACGATCTTCACCTTGTCGGCGAGGTCACCGACGGCGATCTCGTTGAGCATGGTCTCGATCTTCCGGCACGGCTGGCACCACTCAGCCCAGAAGTCCACCAAGACCGGAATATCGGATTTGAGGACGTCAGCCTCGAAGGTCTTGTCGCTGACCGGCTGGATGGCTCCCATACGCACTCCCTCTACTACTCAAGCTCGTCTTGAACTACAGCGTCGCGATGTAGCGCTCGGCGTCCAGCGCCGCCGCGCAACCGGTGCCGGAGGCCGTGATCGCCTGCCGGTAGGTGTGGTCGACCAGGTCGCCGGCGGCGAAGACGCCCTCGACGTTGGTGCGGGTGCTCGGCGACGCCACCTTCACGTAGCCGGCGTCGTCCAGCTCCACCTGACCGCGGAACAGCTCGCTGCGCGGGTCATGGCCGATCGCCACGAACACGCCGGCGACCTCGAGGTCAGCCTCCTCGCCGGTGTTGACGTCCTGGACGCGCAGGCCGCCGACGCGGCCACCGCGGTCGAGCACCTCGGTCACCACACTGTTCCACCGGACCTTGATCTTCTCGTTGGACAGCGCCCGCTCGGCCATGATCTTGCTGGCCCGGAACGAGTCCCGCCGGTGCACGATGGTCACGGACTTGGCGAACCGGGTGAGGAACGTCGCCTCCTCCATCGCCGAGTCACCGCCGCCGACGACCACGATGTCCTCGTTGCGGAAGAAGAAACCGTCACAGGTCGCACAGGACGAGACGCCCCGCCCGAGCAGCTCCTGCTCCCCCGGGACGGAGAGCGGGCGCCAGGCGGAGCCGGTCGCCAGGATGATGGCGCGGGCACGGTATTCGGTCTCGCCGACCCAGACGCTCTTCACGGCGCCCTCCAGCGCCACCCGCGTCGCGTCGTCGGTGATGAACTCCGCCCCGAAGTGCTCGGCCTGCTTGCGCATGTTGTCCATGAGCTCGGGGCCGAGGATGCCGTCCGGGAAGCCGGGGTAGTTCTCCACCTCGGTGGTCGTCATCAGCGCACCACCGGAGGTGACGCCTTCGATGACCAGCGGCTTGAGGTTGGCCCGGGCCGCATAGACGGCTGCCGTATACCCGGCGGGGCCGGACCCCACGATGATCAGGTTGCGGACCTCGTCCACGGTCGACTCCTCGAGTTAAGCCTGTGCCAGCAAAACGTCATCCTACGAACCGATGATTCCCGTTGCGGGGTGACGCGTGTGCCACATCACCACTACGGTCAGGCAATGCCGCGGTAGAGCTCGTCAGCGATCGCCCCACCGATACCGCAGTCCGGTCCGACCGCGAGGACCAGGCGCCTGCCGGCGGCCAGGCGCGTGCCGTCGACGATGACGACCAGCGCCGGGCGACCCTCGAACCGGGCGTAGTCGACCAGTGCCACCTGACCACCGTATTCCCCGACCACTGCGTTGAGGCAGGCGGCCCTGGCCACCGGGTCCTGCAGGCGGCGCAGCTCCTCCGGCACGGGGTTGGGCTTCGCGGACTTGCTCGCGTCGGCGTTGTCGCTGCCCTCGCCGGCGATCGCGGCCGGGGGCGGGGACGCCTGCGCCAGCTGGCCGACCGAGCTCGGTCCGTAATCCTGCCCGGAGGCGACGAGGGCGGCGTCCGACCGCGTGGAGGACCTGGTGCCCGACGTCGACGGTGGCAGCTGCTGCGGTGCCGCCTCGCCCTTGCCGCCGTCGGCCGAGGACGTCACGGTGTCCCGGCTGGCGGACTGCTGGTCCATGACCACCGTCACGCCGATCCCGCCGCAGACCAGCACGGCCGCGGCGGTGGCAAGGCCGACCACCCAGCGCTGCGTGCGGCGCCTGCGTGCCTCGCGGGCCCGGGCGAGATCGAGCACCGGGGCATCGGGCTTCGGCGCGAGCACCGCGGCCTGCAGCGCGGCGTTCAGCCGTTGCTCCACGTCCGCCGGTACAGGCACCGGCACGGCACCTAGCTCGGTCAGCTGGTCACGGACGACGACCTCGGCGGTCACCAGGGCGCCATACGCCTCCGCCCAGCCCTCGTCGGTGCTGATGAGCCGGCGCACGTCGTCGGCCTCGGGCGTGCCGTCCAGCGCGCCGCCGACGAAGTCGGCGAGCAGGTCGAAGTCGGCGTCGGAGAAGGTCGTCACGCGCCGCCCTCCTTCCTGCTCGCTGCCGCCTCGGGTCCGTTCGGTGATGGGACGCCGCCGCTGCCGACCGGGTTCCGCAGGTGGCCGAGCATCACAGCGAGGCGGGCCCGCCCGCGGGCGCACCTGCTTTTGATGGTGCCCTCCGCGACGCCCAGGATCACCGAGGCCTCCGCCACGGAATACCCCTGGACGTCCACCAGCACCAGGGCCGAGCGCTGCTCGGGGGCGAGTTGCTGGAGCGCCTGCTGCACGTCCATGGCGGTGTCGCGGTCGGTGACCGGCGCCGGTGTGACGTCGGTCTCGGGCAGCGGCACGGTCGGCCTGGACTGCCGGCGCCGGATCCGGTCGAGGCACGCGTTGACCACGATGCGGTGCAGCCACGTCGTGACCGCCGACTCGCCCCGGAAGTTGCCGGCGGCACGGAACGCCGACAGCAACGCGTCCTGGAGGGCGTCAGCGGCCTCCTCGCGGTCGCCGAGGGTCCGCAGCGCGACCGCCCACAGCCGGTCCCTGTGCCGCCGGACGATCTCGGCGAAGGCATCCGGGTCGCCCGCGGCGTGGGCATGCAGAAGGGCGGTGTCATCCGGCGTCTCACGCACGCCCGGCTCCGCCTCCACGGCTGGCACCTTATCGACCGCGAGTGACCTGTGGGGGCTACTGGACTCGAACGGTTATCTCCGCGATGGAAATCCGGAATCGGCCGCTGCTGCTTTCCTTCGGCAGCTTGGTGATCCAGACGAGCAGATAGCGGGTCGGCTCCTGGGGCCCCGGGTACAGATTCGTGGGGCCCATCTCGTCCTTGGCCGTGCCCTCGATCACCTTGTACTGATCGACCGTCTGCTGGTCGGGCGCCTGGCCGCTGCCGAAGTCGACCGTGCCGGAGCGCAGCTCACCGCTGGCGCCGGGGGTGGCCAGGTCGACCTGCACGGAGACGACCTGCTTGGCCTCGCCGAGGTCGATCCAGACGCCCATGCCGTCCTTGAGGCCGCCGAAGTTGGCCTTGTTGTTGTATCGATCGGTGTTCCAGGCTGTCGCCTGGTTGCCGTCGACCATCTTCCCGGCGTCCTTGGCGTTGTCCTGGCTGCCCTTCGGGCTGACGATCCGGACCTTCGAACCGTCGATCTTCAGCACCGTCGGTTGGTTGGCCGGCTTCGCCTGCTGCGGCGCGCCGCTGGTCGTCGCCGACGGCGAGGCCTGGCCCGGCGTGGCCGGGTCGCCGAGCACCTTTGCGGCGGCGAGCGTGCCGGCCAGGGCCAGCACCAGCAGGCCGACGACGCCCACGGCCAGCTTCCGCCCGGCGGGCCTCGGCGGCGCGGTGGACTGCGACGCGGCGTCGAACGCCTCGAAGTCGAGCGAGTTGTCGCCACCCTCGGCGAGGTCGCTCTCCTCGAACTGCCCGAACGACGCCAGCTCGCCGGCGAGCGACTCCGCCGACGGCAGTGGCAGGTCCGGATTGAGCAAATCGGTCACGAGCGAGTCGAGGTGCGTCGGCACACCGGCACGCACCTGCCGCGGCGCGGCGAGCGCGCCGCTGCTGTCGCGCACGCCGTCCGGCACCGAGTAGGTGCCGGCCTCGCGGTGCGGCCAGTAGCCCGTGAGCGCGCAGTAGAGCACGGCGCCGATGGCGCGGATGTCGGTCTCGGGCGTGGCCAGGTCGTCGGCCCGGGCGTCGGTCAGCACGACCCGCCCGTCGTGCGCGACGAGCACCGTGCCGGGGTGCACGTTGCCGTGCGCCATCCCGGTGCCGTGCAGCGACGCCACGGCGTCCGTGACGGCCCAGGCGATCGCCACCGACCGTCCGGGGTCCAGCGGACCCGACGCCACGATGTCGCGCAGCGCGATCCCGTCGACCCACTCCCGGACCACATAGGCCCGGTGGCCCTCGTCGATCGCGTCGTAGACGCCGACCAGGTGGGGGTGCACGATCCGGCTGGCGGCCACGGCCGCGCCCAGCATCTCCTTGGCGCTCTCCCCACCGGGGTAGCGCAGGACGACCGCCACCGGCCGCCGCAGGATCACGTCGATCCCGCGATACAGCTGGCGACCCAATGAGTCGTTGCCGATGTGCTCTTCGAGCTGGTATCGCTCGGCAAGGATTTCACCGACGGATGGGGTGCCGAAGGTCAGGACCTGCGGAATGCCTCCGGAGGTCTCCAGCCCTTCGTCGAGCTCAGCCACCCGTCCTCCCTTCCGATCCGTGTGCTCACCAGGGGCGTGCGTCGTAACGCGAGTCGCAGTCACTAAGCCTAAGCGCTCCGGCGGGGCGTCGAGGTTGACCTTACCGGTCAGCTCTCCGGGTTCCGACACGTCATCTTCTCCGGACCACCCGGGGCGATGCCAATTGATCACCCATGCCAGGACATAGCGGTCATATACCTTTCACCCGTATTTCATCGGCTCGGCCGCCTCCGGACGGGCCGTCCGCCGAGCCCGACCGCCGTGCCGGCCCGGCCCGCAACCAACCAAGCCCTGGTCGGAGCGCCTGCACCGCTCCCGCCGGCCTCGCGCCCTGATCCGGCCGGGGCGGACACACCGCCGCCGGCGGGCCGGCGCGCCGCGTCGCGGCCCACTGTGCTGGTCATCGGCCGAGCCTGCCCTTGATCAGGCCGGCGAACTGCCGCACCTCAGGCACCCGCAGCGCCATGGCCACGGCGGCGTAGGTCACCAGCAGGGCCGTGCCACCTGTGACGAGTTGCACCACGCCGAGAATCTTGCCTGGGTCGAGCACCTTCCCGACCGCCCAGGACACGGCGAACGCCACGATCCCGCCGGCCACCGCCGCCCCCGCCAGCCGCGTCAGGGTGTCGGCGACCTTGGCCAGGCCGAGCCTGCCCAGCCGCGTCCGCAGCAGCCAGTAGCCCATCAGCAGCGCCGCCACGAACGACAGCGCGGTGCCGACCATCAGCGAGGCCGTGACGGCCGCGATCGGCAGGATGAAATAGAAGGCCACGTCCAGCACCAGCCGGACCGCGACGCCGCCGATGTTGACCAGCGCCGGCGTGCGGGTGTCGCGCAGCGCGTAGAACACGCTGGTCTGCATCTGGCTCAGCGCGAAGGGCAGCAGGCCCAGCCCGGCGGCGCTGACCACCCAGCCGGTCGCCAGGGCCGTGTCGTAGTCATACTGCCCCCAGTCGAACAGGGTCACCGCGAGCGGCTGGCCCAGCACCACGTAGACCGCGGCGGCCGGGATCAGGATCACCGAGGCCAGCCGGGTGCCCTGCGACAGCTGGTCGGTCACGTCGCCGAAGCGGCCGTCGGCCGCGGCGGACGAGATCCGCGGCATCAGCGCGGTGATCACGGAGACGGCCACGATGCCGTGGGCCATCATGAAGATCAGGAAGGCGTTGTTGAAGACGGCCGGGCCGTCACCGCCGCGCAGCGCGTTGTTCTTCGCCAGGACCATCACGACCGTGATGCCGATCTGGTTGACCGCGACATACAGCAGCATCCAGGACCCGAGCTTGCCGAGCTCCCGCAGGTTGAGCTTGCCGAAGTCGAAGCGCCACTTCCAGCGGAACCCGGACCTGCGCAGCGCCGGCCACAGCCCCAGGGACTGCACGACGATGCCGAGCGTGGTGCCGATGCCGAGCACCAGCACCTGGGCCAGCGTGATCGTCTCGGGCGTCGGCAGGCCGGGGCCGGGGACCAGGAGGAAGACGCCGGCCGTGGCGATGATCACGACATTGTTGAGGATCGGTGTCCACATCGGCGCGGCGAAGTGGCCCCGCACGTTGAGGATCGCCGCGAAGATGCCGGCCAGCCCGTAGAAGAAGATCTCCGGCAGCAGCAGATAGGCCAGCAGCGTGATCAGGTCGCGGTCGGTCGCGGTGACCCTGTCGTTGCCGAGGGTGTAGACCGCGGTCAGCAGCGGTGCGGCCAGCACCACGACCAGCGTGGCGCCGCCGATGGCGACCACCGCCAGGGTCAGCAGGCGCTGCGTATATGCCTCGCCGCGGTCGGGCTCCTCCTTGCGGGCCCGCACCAGCGTCGGGATCAGCACGCTGGCGAGCACGCCGCCGAGCAGCAGCTCATAGATCTGGTTGGGCAGGTTGTTGGCGAGCGTGTAGTCGTCGCCGACGGCGAACCCGCCGATCGCCGCGGCGATCGCGGCCGCGCGCAGGAAGCCGGTTGCGCGGCTGACCAGGCTCAGGATCGCCATGGTGCTGCTGTTGCGCACGACCGTGCCGGTGCTCTCGTCGTCGCCCGGCCCCGGCGGCGGCGCCGTCTCCTCGACGACCGGCGCGTCGTTGACGACCTCGGGCCTGGCGGTCACGAACGGCAGGTGCACCGTCGGCGCGTTGGCCGGGTCGCTCAGGCGCGGGTCGAGCGGCTGAGTGGGCAGCTCACCGTGCGGGTCGGGGGGCCTGTGCGCGCCCTGGCCGACCGGACGCAGCACCGCCGTCGGCTCGTTGCTCCAGCGCCCGTCGTCTGCCGGGTCCATCCGCCACACCCCAACTCGGCCGTGCTTCCGCTCGCAGCACAGACCATAGTGGCACCCCCCGACATTTCCTTCGTCCCACCGTTGAGCTGACAAATCGCGCGACCTGACGCCGACACGGCCACTACCCTCGGTGTCCGCTCCTTGCTCACCGCTCATGCCCTCGCGATAGGCTCACCGACCGATGTCCGAAACCACACGAGCCCTCACCGACGCCCAGCGCCGTGCCGTGCACGAGCTGATGCGCGTCTCCCCCGTTGCCGACGAGCTCGGTCGCCGGTTCGCAGCGGCCGGGCACGAGCTGCACCTTGTCGGCGGCTCGGTGCGCGACGCGCTGCTCGGGCGCCTCGGCGACGACCTGGACTTCACCACGGACGCGCGGCCCGAGCAGACGCTGCGGATCATCGAGGGCTGGGCCGAGGCGGTGTGGACGACCGGCCAGGAATTCGGCACGATCGGGCTCGCCCGCCGCGGGCTGCGCATCGAGGTCACCACGTTCCGCGCCGACGCCTATGACCGGGTGAGCCGTAACCCGATCGTGCAGTACGGCGACAACCTGGTCGACGACCTGCACCGGCGCGACTTCGCGGTCAACGCGATGGCGGTGTCGGTGCCCGGGCACGAGTTCACCGACCCCTATGGCGGCCTCACCGACCTGGCCGAGCGCGTCCTGCGCACGCCGGGCGCGCCGGAGGACTCCTTCGCCGACGATCCGCTGCGCATGCTGCGGGCCGCCCGGTTCGCCGCGCAGCTCCGGTTCAGTGTCGCGCCGGAGGTACGGGCCGCGATGGCCGCCATGGCCGGCGACCTCTCCCGGATCACCGCCGAGCGGATTCGCGACGAGTTCGTCAAGCTCATGTGCGGCGCCGACCCGATCACTGGCCTGCGGCTGCTGGTGGACACCGGGCTGGCGGAGACGTTCCTGCCCGAGCTGACCGGGCTCAAGCTGGAGATCGACGAGCACGCCCAGCACAAGGACGTCTACGAGCACACCCTGATCGTGGTCCGCAACGCCATGGGCCACGAGACCGACGGGCCGGACTTCACGCTGCGCATGGCCGCCCTGATGCACGACGTCGGCAAGCCGGCGACCAAGGCGGTCGGCCCCGACGGCGGGGTGAGCTTCCACCACCACGAGGTCGTCGGCGCGCGGCTGACCAAGCAGCGGATGAAGGCGCTCAAGTTCCCCAAGGACGTGATCTCCGACGTCGCCGAGCTGGTCATGCTGCACCTGCGCTTTTATGGGTACGGCCGGGGCGAGTGGACCGACTCGGCGGTGCGCCGGTACGTGACCGACGCCGGCCCGCTGCTGCCGCGCCTGCACAGCCTGACCCGCTCGGACGTGACGACCCGCAACCGGCGCAAGGCGGCGCAGCTCGCGGCCGACTACGACGCGCTGGAGGCCCGGATCGCGCGGATCGCCGCCGAGGAGGACCTGGCCCGCGTCCGGCCCGACCTCGACGGCAACGCGATCATGGAACTGCTCGGGGTGCCGCCCGGCCCGGTCGTGGGCCGAGCCTGGCGACACCTCAAGGAGCTGCGGCTGGAGCGCGGCCCGCTCGACCGGGACGAGGCCGAGGCGGAGCTGCTGCGCTGGGCTGCCGCCGAGGGCCTCACGAAACCCTGATCTCCGTGATCTGCACGGCCAGCTTCGGCGGACCGTCGGCACCCCCCGTGGTGGTGCCGGCGGCGGCGATCCGGTCCAGCAGGTCCAGGCCGCTGGTCACCTGCCCGAAGACCGAGTAGTCCGGCGGGATGTCGCTGTCCTTGTAGACGATGAAGAACTGCGAACCGTTGGTACCGGGCCCGGCGTTGGCCATCGCGAGCGTCCCCCGCGGGTACGGCGGCAGCGTCGTCGGCAGGTTCTCCTCGCCGAACTGGTACCCGGGCGTCCCGGTCCCGGTGCCGCCCGGGTCGCCGCACTGCAGGACCCACAGGCCCTCCGTGGTCAGCCGGTGGCAGGACGTGTCGCTGTAGAAGTCGTCCCGGGCCAGGTGAACGAATGAGTTGACCGTGCAGGGCGCCCGGTCCGCGTACAGCTGGATGCCGATCGCGCCGAGGTTCGTCTCCAGCGTGGCCGTCGGCTTGCCGCTCAGCGTCGAGCGCGGCGCGGGCGTCGCCACCAGGCGGGTCTCGCCACCGCCGCGGTCCGCCGGGGAGTACGTGCACGGCACGCCCGTCCCGGCCGGCGGCATCCCACCGGTCGGGCCGGCCGCGGGGCCGCGACTGGGGCCAGCGCCCGCGCTCGGCGAGGCCTGCGGCACGGTCTCGCCCGTCGACGCCGCCACCGACACCACCGGCCCGGCGGCGGTGTCGACCGGGTCGTTGTTGGCCCGCAGGTAGAGCAGGACGGTGCCGGCGCCGCTGAGGATCAGCAGCGCGGCGATCCCGCCGGCTACGGGAAGCAACCACCGCCGCCCGCGCCGGCCGGGCACCGCGCCGGGCGCAGCGGCACCAGGCGGCGCAGCGGGGACGAAACCCGGAGCAGGGGCGAAACCCGGAGCGGGGTCGTCGCGGCCCGGCCCGGCCGCGGCCGGCTGCTCGCCCGGCGGATGGATGTCCGGGACGTCACCCGCGGGCGCGGCCGGCCGCAACCAGGCGGGCAGGGTCGGGTCGGGCGCCGCCGGCGGCAGCGGCTCGGCCAGCTCCGGCGGCTTCGGCGCGCCGGGCCGCGGCGGCTCGTAGTCCGGCACCTCGCTGTAGGCAGCCTGCGCCTCGCCATGAGCCGGCCGAGCCTCACCGTAAGAGCGCGCCTCACCATAGGGGTGCGCCTCACCGTAGGGCGGATGCGCCTGGCCGTAGGCCGAGTTCGCGTCGCCGTAGCCAGCGGCGACGTCGCCGTAGCCGGGGTCGTAGCCGGCGTCACGGTAGTCGTCGTAGGAGCCCGGGCCCCACGCAGGCGCCTCGTACGCCCGGGACGGCAGCGAAGGACGCGCCGGTGGCCCCGATTCCAGCTCGAACCTGGCACGGCCGCTGGAATCGGGCTCCGGTGACGAAGCAGACAAAGGTGGTGGAGGTGATGGCATTACGTGATCATACGATCACATTCCGCTCAAAGTGGTAGGGCTGCCGCCAACGCCTTCGCCCGTTCCGCCCACGAGTGCTGTTCGGCGAACGCCTGCCGGGCCGCCATCAGCCCCGGGTCGTGCGCCTCGGCGGCGGCCTCGCGTACCGCGGCCACCATTGCCTTCGGCGTGGAGGCGACCCGCACGAGCGGGGAGTCGAGCCAGTGCACCGCCGGCAGGTCCGTGCTCACCGGCGGCTTCCCGGCGGCGAGGTATTCCAGCGTCTTGAGCGGGAAGGACGCCCGGTTGAAGGGGGTGTCCCGGTACGGCGTGACCCCCACGTCGATGTGCCGCAGGAACGTCGGCAGCGACTCGAACGGCTGCCGGCCGACCCAGACCACGTTGGGCCGCTCGGTCAGCTCGGGGAACCGGGCTGGCTCCCAGCGGGCGTCGTGCGGCCCGACCAGCAGCAGCGACATGCCGTCGTCGGCGAGGGCGGCGAGCAGTTCGAAGTCGGTGCGGTCGGAGAACTGGCCGATCACCCCGGCCACCGGACCGGCCAGGGGCTTGGGCAGCACGGCCGGCTCGCCAGGGGTCCGGTACGCCGACGTCTGCACCCCGTTGGGGATCAGTACCACCCGCTTGGCGCCGAGCCCTGTCCAGCGCTCCGCCAGTACCGTCGAAACCGCCACCACCAGGTCGGCGTTGTCGAGCTGGCGGCGCTCGTCCTCGGCGACCCGCGCGGCGTCCTGCCCCATCAGCTGCGCGCCGGCCACATAGTCGTCGGTGCCGTAGAGCACCTTGGTGACCCCGGGTCCCCAGCTGCGCAGCACGTCGACGAGGTTGCAGGCGAGCACCGCGACCGGCCGCCGGTCGAGCTTGCGCAGCGCCCAGCGGGTCTGCGAGCGGATGAGGGCGGCGGTGCTGACCTTGATGTAGGGGCGGGTGTGCAGCGGCAGCACCCGGGGAGTCAGCCGGGTCACACCGTCGGACACCGGACGTATCTGAGGTGCGACGCCGAGGCGGGAAGCGCCGTAGCGGTAGCGGTCCGGGGTTGCCGCAGAGATCGGCGGATCGACCCAGAGAATGTCAGCATGAGGGGTGAGTGCGGAGGCGAGCAGCCGGTCGGAGCCGGTCACCCCGTCCCACGACGTTCCAGCGAAGACGACGACCAGCGGCTGAGGCACGGCCCACATTCTCCTGGAGGACGAGGAGGCGGTTCAACGCTGTCGGAACTTTGACCACCGCTGCGTCGTGGATGTGGCGATTCGGTCGGTTCTGCACGTAGACGAGGTCAGCTACCGTCGCTACACGATCCCCCTTCGGCCGCACGGAGCATCTGGGCTGGCCACCCCCTGAACCCTGGAGGCAGACATGCAGCCGTGTCCCAACTGCGGCGGCATGGGCATTGATATGAACGGCTACTGCACGCAGTGCCGCACCTATCGAGGCGTCCCGCAGGCGCCGCAACCGCCGGTGAGTGGGACGCCCTACAGTGGCGACCCGTACAGCGGCGCGCCCTATGCCGGCTACCAAAGCAATGGACCCTCGTTCCCCGACCAGCAGGTCAGCGGCCCTGGCTACCCCAGCAGCGGCGGCGGCTACCCGGCCCAGACCAGCGGTCCGGCCTACCCGGGACCGGTCAGCGGCCCACCGGCGTTCCCGCCGACCACCTACGGCGGGCAGTACGGCGCGACGCCGACGCCGCCGCGCCGCAACAAGTTCATGATGCCGCTGCTCGCGCTGTCCGGCGTGGTCGTGGTGCTGGTGATCGCAATCGTCGCCGTCGTCGCCCTGCGCAAGGACGACGACCCGAAGACCGTCGCCGACCCCGGCAAGAGCACGAACGCAACCACCGGCGCGAGCGCCAAGGCGGCGGAGTCGAAGATCGACAAGTGCCTCGTCGGCACGTGGCAGACCTCGACCTACACCGAGACCGCCGCCATGGAGGGGGTCGAGGGCGGTGTGTCGATCAGCCTGACGAAGAACGGCTCGACGCTGACGTTCACGTCCGACGGCAAGCTCACCGAGACGTACCAGGACAGCGTCTTCAGCGGCAGCCCCACCATCCAGGGCCAGAAGGTGCCGATCACGATCACCGTCAACGCGACCGTGAACTCGGACATCCAGACCGCCAGCGGCAGCATCGTCTACTCGAACGTCAAGGCGAGCGGCAACACGCTGACGACGGCGCCGTCGATCAGCTACAGCGAGACCGAGCCGTTCACGGCGGATGACAACCCGGCGAAGTACACCTGCAACGGTGACAGCCTGACCTTCAGCACCAACCAGATCCAGGCCACCGCGAAGCGCAAGTCCTAGCGGTTGACCAGCACCTCCGAGGTCCCGTCGGGTTGGGCGATGTCGTCGCCGACCCGGCGGGCCCACCGGCCGCCCAGCACCGCGTAGGCGGCGGCGGTCAGCACGTAGCCCACCGCGACGAGGATGAGCACGAGCGCCGAGCGGCCGTTGTACGGCAGGGTGAGCGCGCCGACGTACATGCCGGCGACCAGCATGATGTTGAACCCGGTGTCGTTGATGCTGAACACCCGCCCCCGGAACTCGTCCGCGCACTCGTGCTGCAGTGACGTGTCCGCGACGATCTTGATCGCCTGGGCGGCGAGGCTGGTGACGAACACCGCCCCGAGCAGCAGGACCGGGTCGAAGGGCAGCCCGAAGCCGAGGATCGCCACGCCCGTGGCCGCCAGCACCGCGGCCACCCAGCGCCAGCCGCCGATTCGGCGGGCCACCGGGGGCGTCACGAAGGACGCCAGCAGCATCCCGACGCCGCCGGCGACGAACGCCTTGGCGATGGTGTCGAACGAGTCGCTGACCTCGTCGCCCGTGTTGAACACGGTGCGGAACAGCAGCAGGCAGGCCAGCAGCACGACGCCGTAGAGCAGCCGGAACACTGCCTGCACCAGGACCAGGTAGGCGGCGCCGCGCTTCGCCGCGAGGTGCCGGACCCCGGCGACCGTGCCGCGGTTGACGTCGCCGACGGCCTCCCGGATCGAGCTCCTGGTCTGCTGCGCGGCGTCCGGGCCCAGTTCGTCGGCGGTGAAGGAGGACCGGCCGATCAGAGCGGAGATCAGGTAGAAGCCGGCGGCCATCGCGGCGACCAGGGCGTAGCCGTGGAACGAGGTGGCCAGCACCGTCTTGATCAGCGCTGCGCCGGTGCCGATGCCGACGGAGAAGCTCAGCGAGCCGAGCGTCGCCGAGAACGAGTTGGCGGTCACCAGCATGTGGTCGTCGACCACGTGCGGGGTCGCGGCGGACAGCCCGGCGAGGAAGAACCGGTTCAACCCTGTCACCACCAGTGCCAGCAGAAACGGTACCGGCGACTCGTGGCCCTGCCAGATGTACAGGGCGATCGGCAGCACCAGGACCGTGCGCAGCAGGTTGGACCGGGAGATGATGGTGCGCCGCCGCCACCGGTCGAGGAACACCCCGACATACGGCCCGATCAGCGAATAGGGCAGCAGCAGCACGGCGAAGCCGGCCGCGATCGCCATCGCGCCGGTGCGCTGCTCCGGGTTGAACAGCACGGTGCCGGCCAGCGCGCCCTGGAAGAGTCCGTCGCCGATCTGCGCCACCATCCGCACGCCGAGCAGCCGCCGGAAGCCGCGTTGCCGCAGGACCGCCCGCACGAAGTGGGACTGCGGATGGGCTGCTGCGGTGACGAAGGACACGGCCAAAGCCTACGGCCCGTTCAGTCAGACATACCCGCCAAAGCTCGGTGAAGGCCGGACCATGACCTCCACCGAGCGATGTGCTGGCTGTCAGGCCTTCGGCGGCTCGACCGCGATGCGGCCGTTGACCGGCTCCTCCACCGCGGCGCCGCTGAGCCTGCCGAGGAGTTTCGCCAGGTCGATGCCGGTCAGGTCGGTGCTGAGCTGCAGGCCCTGGGCCACCGTGCCGGCGACCGACTTGGTGAGCGACGACGCGCCGTCGGTGGAGATGACGGTCATCTTGTCGATGTTGCCCATCGGCTCGCTCACGGCCCGCACCACGTCGGGCATCACCCGCACCAGCAGGTCGAGGACCGCGGCCTCGCCGTAGGTGGCGAACGCGTCGGCCTTGAGCTTCATCGCCTCCGCCTCCGCCTGGCCGCGGGCCAGGATCGCCGACGCCTCGGCGGTACCCTCGCGCTCGAGGGCCTCCGCGATCGCCACGCGGCGCCGCTGCTCGGCCTCACCCTCCTTGGCGCCCTCGATCGCGTTGGCCTCGGCGAGCGCGGCCCGCCGGGACCGCTCACCCTCACCGGTCAGGCGGGCCTGCTCGGCCGAGCCCTGCGCGGCGGCGATGACGGCCTGCCGCTGCGCCTCGGCCTTGAAGATCGCGGCGTTCTTCGCCGCCTCGGCCTCCTGCTCGACCCGGTAGCGCTCGGCGTCGGCCGGCTTGCGCACCTCGGTGTCCAGCTGGCGCTGCTTGAGCTCGGCGTTGCGCTCGGCCACCTTCTGCTGCTCGGCCAGGATGACCTGCTCCCGCTCGGCCTGCGCGAGCGGACCGGCCGCGGCGGAACGGGCCTTCGCGGCGTCGATCTCGGCCTGGATGGCGGCCTGCTTGAGCGACAGGTTGCGGTTCGCCTCAGCGATCGCCTCCTCCGACTTCAGCCGCTCGGACTCGGCGGCCTGGCGGGCGTGCGCCTCGGCGATCGCGGCGTCGCGCAGCACCCGGGCCGCCTCCGGCCGGCCGAGGTCCTGCAGGTAGGACCCCTCGGCGAAGATGTCCTGCAGCTGGAACGTGTCCAGGACCAGGCCCTGGTTGGTCAGCGAGTGCTCGGCTTCCTCGGCCACCGCGCTGGCGAACGCGGTCCGGTCCCGGATGATCTCCTCGATGGTCAGCCGGCCGACGATCGAGCGCAGCGCACCGGCCAGGACCTCGCTGGTGAACAGGTCGATGCCCTGCTGCTGGTTGAGGAACCGCTGGGCGGCGGCCCGGATCGCGTCCTCGGTGCCGCCGACCTTGACGATCGCGACGCCCTGCAGGTTGGCGCGGATGCCCTGCTTGCTCACCGCGCCGGTGATCTCGACATGGATGCGGCGGCTGGACAGGTCGAGGACCTGCAGCTTCTGCACGATGGGCACCACGAACACCGAGGCGCCCATGACGACTTTCTGGCCCGACAGATCGGTCGAGCGGGACCCGTCCAGGCCCTGCACCGACTTGCCCTTGCGGCCGGTGATGATGAACGCCTCGTTGGAGCCGGCCACCTTGATCCGCGACACCACGAACAGCATCAGGAAGAGGATCAGCAGGACCGCGCCACCGATGGCGATGAGCAGAACTGTATTCATATGTCCGTCCCTTCTAGAAAGGGGTTTCTTCGACGATCACGCTGGTGGAACTGGTCGCCTCCACCACGAGGATCCGGGTGCCGAGCGCGATCGGGCGGTCGGCCCGGGCGCTGAGCTTCATCGGCTGGCCGCCGAGGGAGATCCGCACCTCACCGAAGCCGTTCGCGGTGATCGGGGTGACGACCACCCCTGTGGTGCCGACCATGTCCTGTTGTGTGGGTGTGGCGTCGGTACGCATGTTCATCGCCATCCGGGCGAGCCGGGTCGCCAACCACGCGGTCGGCACGGCGGCGGCGAGACCACCGAGGGCCGCGACGACCGTGCCGCCGGGGACGCCCAGAGCCGACACGATCGCGCCGCCGAACCCGAACGCGCCGACGAAACCGGCGATCGCCGGCAGGGAGAAGACGCCGACGGCGTCGGGGTGGTCCACGTCGAAATGCAGCAGGTCGCCGACCAGCAATGACACGGCCAGCACGAGCACACCGAGCCCGCCGAGGATCAGAAACACCACATCCATCGCCGGCCCCCTCCCGCTGGAACTAGGAGGGTATCGACCTGACGCAAATCTGACACTCGCGTTTTCGGGCACAATTGGTTGCGTGCGTTGGGCGGAGATGCAGGCGCCGATCGATGCGGTCGGCATCGCGGTGGACGACACCGGCGTGTGCGCGGTCCGCTTCGGCGGCGCGGCCGGCCCGCTGGCCGCCGGCGACCCGGTGCTCGAGCGGGCCGTCGAGGAGCTGACCCGCTACTTCGCCGGCGAGTCCGCGCCCTTCACGGTCCCGCTGTCGGTGCGGGGCGGCTCGCAGTTCGAGCGGTCCGTCTGGCGGGCGTTGTGGGCCATCCCGTACGCGGAGATGCGCACCTACGGGCAGATCGCCGCCGCGGTCGGCGAGCCGGACGGCGCCAGGGCGGTCGGGGTCGCCTGCAACCGCAACCCGCTGCCGATCATCGTGCCCTGCCACAGGGTGGTCGGCGCCGACGGCAAGATGGTCGGTTTCGGCGGCGGCATATGGCGCAAGAAGGTGCTGCTGGAGCTGGAGGCCAAGGTGCGCATCGAGCGAGAGTTCGGACTGCTCTGACAAAAGTTCAGGACCCCTCCCGGAGGAAGGGGCCCTGAACGCCATGAAGGAGTGAGGTCAGCGCTCGATCTCGCCCGCGATGAACTGCTCGACCGACTGGTGCGCGTCGTGGTCGTTGTACTGCACCGGCGGCGACTTCATGAAGTAGCTCGACGCGGACAGGACCGGACCACCGATGCCCCGGTCCTTGGCGATCTTCGCGGCGCGCAGCGCGTCGATGATGACGCCCGCCGAGTTGGGCGAGTCCCAGACCTCGAGCTTCAGCTCCGCGTTGAGCGGGGTGTCGCCGAAGGACTTGCCCTCGAGGCGGATGTAGGCCCACTTGCGGTCGTCGAGCCACGGCACGTGGTCCGACGGGCCGATGTGGACGTCGGACTTCACCATCTCGTGCGGGATCTGCGAGGTCACCGACTGGGTCTTCGAGATCTTCTTCGAGACCAGGCGGGTGCGCTCCAGCATGTTCATGAAGTCCATGTTGCCGCCGAAGTTGAGCTGGTACGTGCGCAGCAGCTCGACGCCGCGGTCCTCGAACAGCTTCGCGAGGGCGCGGTGGACGATCGTGGCGCCGACCTGGCTCTTGATGTCGTCACCGACGATCGGCAGCCCGGCGTCGGTGAACTTCTGCGCCCACTCCGGGTCGGAGGCGATGAACACCGGCAGCGCGTTGACGAAGGCGCAGCCCGCGTCGATCGCGGCCTGGGCGTAGAACTTGGCCGCCTGTTCCGAGCCGACCGGCAGGTAGCAGACCAGCACGTCGACCTGAGCGTCGCGCAGCGCCGCGACCACGTCGACCGGCTGCTCGTCGGACTCGTCGATCATCTCGCGGTAGTACTGGCCCAGGCCGTCGAAGGTCGGACCACGCTGGACGGTGACGCCGGTGGGCGGCACGTCGCAGAACTGGATGGTGTTGTTCTCGCTGGCGCTGATCGCGGCCGCGAGGTCCTGACCGACCTTCTTCGCGTCGACGTCGAAGGCGGCCACGAACTGCACGTCACCGACGTGGTAGTCGCCGAACTTGACGTGCATGAGACCTGGAACCCGGTCATTCGGGTCGGCGGTGCGGTAATACTCCACGCCCTGAACCAGGGACGAGGCGCAGTTGCCGACACCGACGATGGCAACGCGGACGGAGCCCATCGCGGATGCCTCCTTCTTGTTGTTCACGATGACCGCTCCGGATCTGCCGAAGGCGGCTGAGGGGTTGTGCCCTTGCGTTCGTTCGCAATGAGCTCTTCGAGCCAGCGGACCTCGCGCTCGCACGCGTCCAGGCCGTGGCGTTGCAGCTCCAGGGTGTAGGCGTCGAGCCGCTCCGCGGCCCGGCTCAGCACGTCGCGCATGCCCTCGCGGCGCTCCTCCACCCGGCGGCGGCGGCCCTCAAGAATCCGCAGCCTGGTTGCCGGGTCGGTGCGAGCGAAGAACGCGAAATGCACTCCGAAGCCGGCCTCGCTGTCATAGGTCTCGGGGCCGGCGGCGGTGAGCAGCTCCTGGAAGCGTTCCTTGCCTTCCGCGGTGATCGTGTAGACCACGCGGCCGCGCTTGCCGGTCAGCAACGGGACCTCGTCGGGTGATGCCGGCATCCCCGCCGGCGGCGCACCCTCGGAGATCCAGCCGTCCGACTGAAGTCGACGAAGAGTGGGGTAAAGGGAGCCGTAGCTGATCGCGGCCCGGAACGCGCCCAGCTTGGTGGTGAGCTGTTTGCGCAGCTCATAGCCATGCATCGGGGATTCGTGGAGCAGGCCCAGGATCGCCAGGTCGAGCATTCCCAGCCCCCCTCCGTTTACCCGGCCGATGTATCGGTCCGATACATCGCAACGGTAGGCCGATGTCCGAACGGATGCAACGATGCTGACCAAGTGGCCTGGAACACAGCGCTGATCGTCTATCCGACCGTTACCGATCGTGACCGATGTCGCCGAGCGGCGCGGGACCGCGTACCCTCGGGCGCATGCGTACCCAGCGTCAGGTGGTCGACTTCTCCTTGCGGAGACGCGCCCTGCTGCGTGAGGTGCATTCCGGGCGCGTCGGCACCTATGAGGTGTGCGACGCGTCGCCATACCTGAAGAGCGCAGCGAAATTCCACGGTGAGCCGACGGAGGAGCTGTGCCCGGTGTGCCGCCGGGAAAACCTCACCCATGTGCACTACATCTATGGGGATGAGCTGCGGCAGTCGTCCGGACAGGCCCGCCGCCTGACCGAGCTGCCGCTCCTGGCGATGACGCTGAGTGAGTTTCACGTCTACGTGGTGGAGGTCTGCCGCGCGTGCGGCTGGAATCACCTCGTGGAGCAGTATCTGCTGGGGCGGGACGGCCTTGCGGCCGGATCGGACGATGGAGCCGGCGGTCGGTCGTCGACGCGGGTCCGAGGAGGGGCGGCCGAGTGAACCTGGCCCGCATGGCCATCCGTGGTCACTGCGACTGGCCGATTTGCATCGATGCCCTGACCGGCGGCGGCCGCCGCCAGCGTGGCCGCGGGTGGCAGAACCCCCCGGCCGTGCGAACCGCAGACTTGAGACCTGACCGACGAGTGCCTCAGCTCACAGACATGGTGGCGACGGAGCATGCGACAACGACGCAACCGGCAAGGTGGGACGAATGAACTACGGTGACCCGACCAACTCCCCCTCGGGCCGGGCGCAGGTTCCTGGATCCTTTCCGGGGCCAGACGGTGATGACCCCTTCGGTGGCCCACCGCTGCCACCACCGCCTCCGCTGCCGCCCCCGCCGAGCGCCGGTGCGGCCGGCCGCGCGACGGTCGGACGGGCGAGCGTAGGGCGCCCCGGCGGTGACGAGCCGCGCACGGGCCGGGCCTCCGTGCCCGTGCCGGGCGCGTCGGGGGTCGCATCGGTGCCCTCCGTGTCCGGCTCCGCGTCCGTGTCAGGCTCCGCCTCGGTGTCAGGTTCGGCGTCGGTGCCCAGCAGTGCGTCCGCCGGCCGGGCGACCGTCGGCCGGGCCACGGTCGGCCGCGCCTCGATCTCGATGTCCGGTGCCGAGGGCTTCGCCGGTCCTGGCGGTCCCGGCAGTGGTGGCCCCGACGGCCCCGGCGGCTCGGGCTCCGGCAGGGGCAAGAGCAGCAGCGCCAAGGCCAAGCGCCGGCGCCGCCGCAACATCGTCATCGCCTCGATCGCCGCGTTCATCATGCTCGCCGGCATCGGTATGGTCGGCGGCACGTACTACTTCGACCAGGTCGCGTTGCCGGAGAACCTGGCGATGGAGCAGTCGACCACGATCTACTACGCCGACGGCGTCACGCCCATGGGGCGCATCGGCGACAAGAACCGCACGGTCATCCCGTTCGACCAGATCCCCCCGGACGTGCAGCACGCCGTCGTCGCCGCCGAGGACAACTCCTTCTATACGAACGACGGCGTCGACTACAAAGGTGTCGTCCGAGCGGCGTGGAACAACGTCACCGGCGGTGACCGGCAGGGTGCCTCGACGATCAGCCAGCAGTACGCGCGGAAGTGGGCCGAGCTGGAGGGCGTCACCTACGGCCGGAAGCTGCGCGAGGCCGTCATCGCGCTGAAGCTCAACAAGGAGTACACCAAGGACCAGATCATGACGATGTACCTCAACATCGTCTACTTCGGTCGCGGCGCGTACGGCATCCAGGCCGCCTCCATCGCGTACTTCAACAAGCCCGCGAAGGACCTCACGCTGGCCGAGGGCATGGTGCTGGCCGGCATCATCAAGAGCCCCGACAGCAGCGGCGGCAAGGGCAGCCCGTTCGACCCCAACATCGACAAGCAGCAGGCCACGGACCGCTTCAACTACATCAAGAACCAGATGATCAAGCTGGGCTTCGTGAAGTCCGAAGAGGCCGAGACGAAGATGGCCTACCCGGCGAAGGTCATCACGCCGGCCGAGGCCCGGGCCAACGCGATCAAGACCCAGGGCAGCATGGACAAGCCCGAGGGCCTGATCGTGCACCACGTCCTCGGCGAGGTCGCCGCGCTGACCGACCCGAAGACCGGCGCGCTGCTCTACGAGGGCGTCGACGCGGACGGCAGTAAGAACTTCGACAAGATCGCCAACGGTGGTCTGAAGATCGTCACCACGGTCGACGCGAAGCTGCAGCAGGCCGCGGTCCAGGAAGCCAGCCGCAACCCCGAGTCGCGGATCAACAAGTACCCGGGCAACCTGCAGGCCGCCCTCGTGGCGGTCGAGCCGGGCACCGGCGCGGTCAAGGCCTATTACGGCGGCGACAGCGGCAACGGTGGCGACTTCGCCGGTTACTACAACGACCCGGTGCTCAGCAACGGCGAGGACAGCTGTTGCGGCGGCCACCCGCCGGGCTCGACGTTCAAGGTCTACACGCTCGCGACCGGCCTCATGGCCGGGTACCGGATCGACTCCTACTGGAACGGCGACTCGCCGCAGCAGTTCCCCGCCAGTGGGCGCACGGCCAAGAACCCGGTCAAGAACGCCGGTGAGGGCGCGGTCTCGTCGCCGAAGTGCAAGTCGGGCGACGGCAAGTGGTGCACCTTGGAAGAGGTCACCGTCATGTCGCTCAACGTGCCGTTCTTCGCGCTCGCCGAGAAGGTCGGCCCGGCCAAGGTGGTCGACACCGCTCGCGCGGCCGGCATCACCGACATGTGGGCCAACGTCGACAACAAGAGCAAGAAGATCGACCTCGTGGCCAACAAGGGCTCCGACGTGTTCCCGAAGTACTTCAACACCGAGGTCTCCTTCGGTCAGTACCCGGTGACGGTCCTCGAGCACGCCGGTGGCATCGCCACGTTCGCCGCCCGCGGCGTCGCGGCCAAGACGCACTTCCTGAAGGAGATCTGGGAAGACGGCAGGAAGACCTACGGCGAGGTGATCAACCCGAAGCGCATCCCGGGCTTCACCGACCAGATGGCCGACGACCTCAACACCGTCCTGCAGGGCGTGCCGAAGCACTACGGGCTGAAGCTCAAGGACGGCCGCCAGATCGCTGGCAAGACCGGCACCTGGCAGCTCGGCCAGACCACCTCCAACGCGCACGCGTGGTTCGTCGGCTACACCGCCTACGACCCGGGCAAGAAGTCGCCGGGCCTGGCGGCTGCGGTGTGGGTCGGCAACAAGGCCGAGGAGCAGAAGATCGTCGACAGCAGCGGCAGGGGCGTCATCGGCGGTAACCTGCCCGGCCCGATCTGGCAGGACTTCATGGACAAGGCCGTAGCCATCATGAAGCAGCCGAAGATCAACTTCCCGGGGCCGAAGAACGTCGGCAACCTCGAGGTCGGCACCGGCGTCTCGCCGCAGCCGAGCCTCCCGGTCGAACCGAGCATCCCCAACGGTGGCGGCCCCGGCAACCCCGGCGGCGGCCCCGGCAACACCCAGAGCCCTGGCAACCCCGGCGGAAACGGCGGCGGCATCATCCCGACCATCTCGCCGACACGAAGGCGCTGATCGAGGCGGGCCGAAGATGTGCGGCCACGGTCACGGCGGTATGTTCGCCGGGACCGTGGCCGCTGTCGTTGGGGGTTTGCGTTGGAGGCGGGCAGGCTGAAGGCCGTCCGGTGGGGGCTGCTCGCGCTGTTCGTGGCGCTGGTGGCCTATGCGCACTGGTGGTATGGCATCAGGCACCACTTCTACGACCTCAAGATCTACCGGCAGGCCATCGACTGGTGGCTCGACGGTCACGACCTTTACACCTTCACCAAGCCCGACGACACGCAGGGTGCGCTCGGCTTCACATACCCGCCGTTCGGCGCGATGGTGCTGGTCCCGTTCGCGCTGCTGGCCAAGAACGCGGCCGTGACCGTCTACGTGGTCATCGCCCTCGCCGGGCTGCTGGTCACCACCTTCTGGCTGGTCGCCCCGGTGGCGCGCCGGCACGGCTGGTCGCTGCCGTTCGCGCTGGTGCTGTCGACCGTCGTGTTCAGCACTCTCGAGCCGGTCCGTGAAACGTTCAGCTTCGGCCAGATCAATGTGCTGCTGATCGTGCTGATTTTGGCCGACCTGCTGATCCTCCTGCCGCGGGGCAGCCGGTGGGCCGGCGTGCTGATCGGCCTGGCCGCCGCCATCAAGCTGACCCCGGCGATCTTCATCGTGTATCTGCTGGTCAGCCGGCGGTACCGGGCGGGCGTCACGGCGATCGTGAGCGCCGCCGCGGCGACCCTGCTGGCCGCCGCCGTCGCGCCCCGGGCCTCGTGGGACTTCTGGAGCGACACCCTGTGGAAGGGCGACGGGATCGGCAACAAGGCCTACATCCCCAACCAGTCGCTGCGCGGCCTGCTCGCCCGCTACGACGCCCCCGGCTGGCTGTGGGCGCTGCTGGTGCTGGCCGTCGTGGCCGCCGGGCTGTGGCGGGCCCGCCGGGCCGCGCTGGCCGGCGACGAGCTGGTCGGGCTCACGATCGCCGGCTTCGTCGGCTGCCTGGCCAGCCCGATCAGCTGGATCCACCACCTCTACTGGTTCGTCCCCGCGATCGTCGTCCTCGTCGACGCGGGCCGGCGATGGCTGGCGGCATTGATTGCTGTCACCGTCGGCGTGGGCATGGTGTCGCTGTACGACCAGGGCCTGCCCGTCGACCCGTGGGGCGAGGGTGTGCTCGGATTTTTCATCGAGAACTGGTACGTGCTGCTCGCGCTGGCGCTGCTGTTCGCGCTGCCGATACGGCGGATCGGCGAGGAAACCATGTCGGGTGGTGCACCCGCCTCGGAGGTGGCGACGGTACGGTGATGCGATGCCGCCGACTGTGCGACCCGAGCACCGCCTGAGTGACGAGCCCGCCAACTCCGACCGCTTCGTCGGTGGCCTCTCCGAGTCGATCGGTGGGCCCTTGGGCAATCACGCCGTGCGGGCACCGCGCCGTTTCTGGACCCCCTCGAGAGTGGTCCTGCTGCTGATCTGCGCCATGCTCAGCTTCTCCTGGGTGCAGAAGTCCCCCTGTCGCGACGGCGCCTGGGCGGACATGAAGCAGTACAAGTACTTCTGCTACTCGGATGTCCTGGCCCTGTACTACGCCGAGGGGCTGAACGAGGGCAAGGTCCCCTACGCCGACCACCCGGTCGAGTACCCGGTCCTGACCGGCGTGTTCATGGGCGTGCTCGGCCTGCCCGTGCACTCCCTCGGCCAGGACCCGCAGCGGATCAACAACCCCGGCAAGACGTTCTACGACCTCAACGCCGTCGTGCTCAGCGCGTTCGGCATCGCTGCGGTCGCCGCCACGCTCGCCGTGCGCCGGCGAAGGCCCTGGGACGCCGCGATGTTCGCCGCGGCGCCCGCGCTCTTCGTATCCGCGACCGTCAACTGGGACCTCTTCTGCGTCGGTCTCGCCTCCATCGCGATGGTGTTCTGGGCGCGCCGAAGACCACTCCTCGCCGGCCTCTTCCTCGGCCTGGCCACGGCCGCGAAGTTCTACCCGGTGCTGATCCTCGGCGCGCTGCTGGTGCTGTGCCTGCGCACCGGCAAGTGGAAGGAGGCCCTGGCCACCTTCGGCGTCGGTGCCGGCACCTGGCTGGCGATCAACGTGCCGGTCGCGGTCCTCTACTGGGACTCGTGGGTCAAGTTCTTCGACTTCAACTCCCAGCGCGGCATCGACTGGGGCACCCTGTGGTACATCGGGGCGCACTTCCCGCGCGGCTCCGGGCAGTACGGGTTCCCCTATTTCCAGAACCTCGACTCCGATCCGACGCACAGCACCCTCAACATGCTGTACCTCAGCCTGTTCCTGGTCTGCTGCGTCGGCATCCTGGTCATCGGCCTGACCGCGCCGACACCGCCGCGCCTGGCGCAGCTGGCGTTCCTGATCGTGGCCGCCTTCCTGATCACCGGCAAGGTGTGGTCGCAGCAGTACGTGCTGTGGCTGATCCCCCTCGCCGTGCTCGCCCGTCCCCGGTGGGGCGCGTTCCTCGCCTGGCAGGCGGCCGAGGTGCTCTACTTCGTGTCGTTCTACGGCGAGCTCATGGGCGCCTCGGGTCGGCAGGTCTTCCCCGAGGGCGTGTTCGTGCTCGCCTCGATCCTGCGGCTGGTCACGCTCGCGGTGCTGGTCGGCTACGTGATCCGCGACATCCGGCACCCTGAGCTGGACGTCGTCCGCGACACGTACGAGGGCGAGGACCCCGACGGCGGCGTCTTCAACCGCGACGAGGTCGAGCCGTCGCCCATCGATCCGCCACCGCTGGTCAAGACGCTGTAGGGCGATGCGACGAAGGGCTGGCGAGGTTGCTCGCCGGCCCTTCGTGCGTTTCGCTGCTGGAACTCCCGCCCCGTCCTCGCCCCTCAGCCGCCCCGGCTCACGTGTGCGCTGGGCGCTCCGGTCCCTGGTCTACCCGGGGCACTGACTTGTCTCGCGTCTTGGCGAGCCGGCCCCGAGGTGCTTTCCGTCTCGCGTCTGCGCTCGGCGAGCCGAGCCGGTCCGGGGCGCTTTCGTCTTCCGTTCGCGCTGGGCGCCCCGGTCGCCGCCCGCATTGGAGCGCCTTTCTCGTCTCCATCTGCCCTGGGCCTGGTCTTCCGCCTGCCGCTGGCGCGCGCGGGGCGCTGGCGCGGTCCGGTCAGCTGTCCTCGACCTTGTAGAGCACGACGTCGCCCTGCTCCGTGCGGGTCAGCCCGAGGCCGTCGATCGGCGCGTCGATCGCCCGCTCGTACGCGCTGCCGAACGCCTGGCTGCGCACCACCACGACCGTGCGGATGCCGCGCTCCCGCAGCATCGCCACCGTCGCCTCGTCGGGGAACTGCTGCATCGTCAGGCGCAGCTCCTCCTGACCCATCGGCCTGAAACCGCTGCCCCCGTTGACGATCTTCGGGAACCCGTCGGTGCTCCACAGCATGACATTCATGTCGAACAGCTCATGGCTGGGCAGCACCATCAGCGGCCCCTGCAGCGTGCTCATCGCGACGGGAGTCGGTGGCACCACTGAGTGCGGCGTCTTGTGGGCGCCCTCGAACAGCACCAGCATCACCGGGACCAGCGTCGCCAGGCGGGGCAGGAACCCGGCCCGGTCGGTGCGGTCGGTCTGCGTTCGGTCGGCGAACAGCTCCACCGCCCGCTCCGCGAACGCGCTCACCGCCCCCGCCGCGAGCAGCGCCAGGAACAGCGTCGTCCATACCACCAGGCGGCCCGAGGTGCGGATGCCGTCGAAGCCCGGCAGCGCCCGGTACAGCGCCAGGTAGCCGAACTCTCCCTTGCCGGGGCCGTGCGTCCCCATCGCCAGCGCGACCGTGCCCACGATGCCGATCAGCATCCAGATCCGGTGCTTCAGCCGCCACGTGGAGACGAACAGTCCGGCGAAGGCCAGGCCGTAAAGGAAGAAACCGGGCAACAACGCCATCTCCGGCGCCCAGGTCAGCGTGGCGCGGGCGTCGGCATACGCGTCACCCCACAGATACGACTCCGGGGGCGCGATGAAGAAGCCCTTGAGCGGCGGCGAGAACAGTCCGATGAGATCCTCGCTGCGTCGCGCGTACGGATGCTCCTTCAGCACCTGTAGGTAGGGATACGCCATCAGCGCGCCGACCACGGCGAAGATCGTGCCGCCGCCGAGGTTGGCGAAGAACAGCTTCCAGCCGAACGGCCGCGTGACCCCCCATACCCGCACGTGCCGGTAGCCCCACGACACGGCCGTCGCCAGCACCGCGAGCAGCAGCGCATACACGAACGGGATGCCGATGCCGAAGCCCAGACTGATCTGCCAGGCCGCGACCAGCCAGCCGGCGAGCACCCAGCCCCACCGCCGCCGGTCGGGCCGATAGCCGTCACGCAGCGAGAAGCCGTGCCCGCGGGCGAGCATCGCCAGCGCCAGCGCGATCCCGCCGATCGACAGCACGTGCAGGTGCCCCGCCTGGCCGAGCCGCCACGGCGCGTAGGCGAACGCGGCACCGGCCACGACCGCCCCCGTCGGCCGGGCGCCGAGCTGCCGGGCCAGCACATACGCCCCGAAAAAGGCGAGCGCGAAGATCAGGACGTACATGATGTTGTACCGCACGAGCGCCGCAACCGGCCCGCTGCCGATCATGCCGGCCGGCGCGTAGCCCAGCAGCGTGTCGGAGAACGCGTAGCTGTACTTGTCGGGGAAGAACGCGTTGGCGTTCCACAGTTGCGACGGGTCGGTCGTGAGGATGTGCCCGGCCCACGACATCTGCCAGGCCTGCAGCGTCGGGTCGGCGGTGTCCTGCGGGATCGTGGTCCCCGGGTCCCGCAGGGTCGGCCAGGTCATGAACGCGGCCAGCAGCACCGATCCGACCGCGGCCATCGTCCACTCGTGCCCGAGGAACTCCGCCACGGCGTTGCCGACCCGGGCCGCCACCCTGCGCGCCCGGCCGGGCGCCGGGTCGGGCAGGGGCGCGAACGACCACAACGGGTCCTCCTTGCCCTTGCCGGCCTTCACGAGGCTCACCCGCTGGTCGTTCTTCGCCGCGTCGTCCTTCGCCGCGTCGCCGGTCGCCGCGCCGTCCTGGCCGCCGTCCTGCTGCTCGGCCTCCTGCACGTCGCCGCTGCCGGCATCGTTCCCAGCGGTCGCCGGCTCGGGCTCCTCGGGCTGCGCGGTGGCGGCCGGCTCTGCCTCCGGGCCCTTCTCGGTCTCGGACACGTTGCTCACGCCAGCCGCTCCCGCAGGTAGGTGATGTCGGCGGTCTGCCCGTCGGCACCGCCCGGCGTCTCGACCAGCGCCGGCGCGCCGGCGGCCCGGATCACCGCGACGATGAGCTCCGGGTCGATCTCGCCGGCGGTGAGGTTGTCGTGCCGGTCCCGGCCGGAGTCGAACCCGTCGCGGGAGTTGTTGGCGTGGATGAGGTCGATCCGGCCGGTGATCGCCTTGACCCGCTCGACGATGTCGAGCAGGTCCTCGCCACCGGCGTGGGCGTGGCAGGTGTCCAGGCAGAACCCCACCTCATACTCGCCGACCGCGTCCCACAGGCGGGCCAGCGAGTCGAAGCGCCGGGCGCAGGCGTTGTCGCCGCCGGCGGTGTTTTCGATCAGCACCGGCGTGGCGAAGCCGCCCTCGTCGGCGGCGAACTTGAACGTCTTGCGCCAGTTGTCGAAGCCCGCCTCCAGGCCGTCGGCCTTCTCGACGTGGCCGCCGTGCACGATCAGGCCCTTGGCGCCGACCTTGGCGGCCCCCGACGCGTGCCGGAACAGCAGCTTGCGGCTGGGGATGCGAATTCTGTTGTTGGACGACGCGACGTTGATCCGATATGGCGCGTGGATGTAGACGTCGACGTCGGAGGCGATGAGCGCCTCCGCGTCGGGACGGTCTTTGGGTTCAGCCCAGCCCTGCGGGTCGGTCAGGAAGAACTGGACCAGGTCAGCGCCGCGCGCCGCGGCCTCGGCCAGTGGCTCAGCGGGGTCGACGTGAGCACCGATTCGCATGCCGCAGAGCCTACGACGTGGGACCGACAGTTTGCGCGACCCGAGCCTGCGGGCAGCGCGGAACCGCGACCGAAGGGTCCGGAATGCCATGCTTCCGTCACCGTCCAGTCGGCCGCGTCGTTACGCAATCAGGTCGCCCGTGATCGCGCGGCCTCGATGGAACGACCTTTGTTCAATCCTCAACCTTGGATGGCTACCTTGTCTGGACACCGACCGGCACTCCGCGTGGCGGCAGCAGCCGCCGCGTTGTTCGCCGCGGCCCTGACCGTGGGCGCCAGCCCCGTGCACGCCGCACCTGCCACCCCGATCGTCGAGTTCAGCGGCGGGAGCGTGCTGAGCCTGCTGGTGTGCAAGTCGGAGCCCAGCACGGGCAGCGTCTCGGTGCCGGCCGAGTCGCGGGTCAACTTCGTGAACCGGCTCGGCCAGGGGGCCACCCTCAAGGTCGACGGCAAGCCCGTCTCCTCGGTGCAGCCCAACCAGGCGGTGCCGGTCGTGTTCAAGAAGGGCCCGGTCGACGTCGCGATGACGTTCTCCTGCGGCGTGGGCGTGGTCGAGCAGTTCAAGCCCGTCTCCGTCGGGGTCACCCCGCCGCCCGCCGCGCCAGCCGCCGGACAGAGCGCGGGTCAGGGCGGCCAGGCCGGCCGGCCGGCGAGCACCACCGGGCCGGCCGGCGCCGCGGCGGCCGCCGCGGACCAGGCCATGAGCTCCTCCAACGGGCGCTCGACCCGTAAGCCGTCCACGACCGCGCCGGGCACGACCGGCGAGGCCGACGGGACCGGCACCGAGCCGATCGACCCGGCGCTGCTGGGACCGGACGCCACCGCGTCACCCGCCGCGGCGAACCCGAGTGCGCCGGCCGACGAGCGGGTATATGTCGAAGAGCCCGTCGCCGCGAGCGGTCCGGCCACGAACGCCCCCACGGGGCTGCTGGCACTGGTCGCGACGGTCTGCGTGGTCGGCGTGGGAATCGCCGCAATTCGGGCTATCATTGCGCAGCGGGCATCACACGCTAGCTACGCTTAAGGTACAATTAGGTAGCTCCGCGGGGCGCCGTCATCCAACGCACCGGTGTGGTCGTTCCTCCCCAGGTCCCACCCAGAGAAGCGGATGACGCGCCCCGCGGTCTTTGCGTGTACACGCACCGTGTACTCTTGCTCGGTCGACCGTCCATCGGACGGGCGACGACGCACGACCTCCTGCCGCGGATGGACCGCGGCCGCTTAGCCCGTAGGAGGTGAGAACGTCTTGCGTCATTACGAAATCATGGTGATCCTCGATGGAAGTCTCGAGGAGCGCACCGTCGCACCGTCGCTCGACACGTATCTGAACGTGATCCGGACGTCGGGTGGCTCGGTGGAGAAGCTCGACGTGTGGGGCCGCCGGCGCCTCTCGTACGAGATCAACAAGAAGACCGAGGGCATCTACGCCGTCATCGACCTCCAGGCATCGCCGGAGTCGGTGGCCGAGCTGGACCGTCAGCTGCGGCTCAACGAGTCCGTGCTGCGCACCAAGGTCATCCGGCCCGAGGTCCGCTAAGCGGATCCGGGCGAGATCGACCTGCGTCGCCGGCCACGCGTCACCGGGAATTGTCATACCCCTGTGACAAGGTGGCCCATACCCAAGTGCGCGAGGAGTTGACTCAATATGGCAGCAGGAGACACCACGATCACGGTCATCGGCAATCTGACCGACGACCCCGAGTTGCGCTTCACTCCGTCTGGAGCGGCCGTGGCCAAGTTCCGGGTGGCGTCCACCCCCCGGTACATGGACAAGAGCTCCAACGAGTGGAAGGACGGCGAGCCGCTGTTCCTGTCCTGCACGGTGTGGCGCCAGGCGGCGGAGAACGTCGCCGAGTCGCTGCAGCGTGGTGCCCGTGTGATCGTCTCCGGCCGCCTGAAGCAGCGGACCTACGAGACGCGCGAGGGCGAGAAGCGCACTGTCATCGAGCTTGAGGTCGACGAGATCGGCCCCTCGCTGCGCTACGCGACTGCCAAGGTGCAGAAGATGCAGCGCTCCGGTGGCGGTGGCGGCTTCGGCGGTTCGTCCGGCGGTGGCGGCGGTGGCGGCGGGTTCGACGACCCGTGGGCCAGCGCGCAGCCGGCGAACGCCGGAAGTGGTGGCGGCAGGTCGAGCTCATCCTTCGACGACGAGCCCCCGTTCTAATGGCATCAGGAGCAAGAGCAATGGCGAAGGCTGCGGCCCTGCGCAAACCGAAGAAGAAGGTGAACCCTCTCGACAAGGAGGGCATCGCCTACATCGACTACAAGGACACCGCGCTGCTGCGCAAGTTCATCTCCGACCGCGGCAAGATCCGCGCTCGGCGGGTGACCGGCGTGACCGCTCAGCAGCAGCGGCAGATCGCGCGTGCCGTCAAGAACGCGCGCGAGATGGCCCTGCTCCCCTACACCGCGACCGCGCGATAAGGGGAGGCTGACATGAAGATCATCCTGAAGCAGGAGGTCACCGGCCTCGGGACCCCCGGCGACGTGGTTGAGGTCAAGGACGGTTACGGGCGTAACTACCTGCTCCCGCAGGGCTACGCCATCCCGTGGACCAAGGGCGGCGAGAAGCAGATCGCGACCATCAAGCGTGCCCGTGGGGCCCGCGAGATCCGCGACCTGGGCCACGCCAACGAGGTCAAGGCCCAGCTGGAGAACCTGACCGTCAAGCTGGCCGTCCGAGCCGGCGAAGGCGGCCGGCTCTACGGCTCGGTCACCCCGGCCGAGGTCGTTGACGCCGTGCAGAAGGCCGGCGGTCCGTCCCTGGACAAGCGCCGCCTCGAGCTGCCGGGCCACGTGAAGTCCGTCGGTGACTACAAGGTGCAGATCAAGCTGCACCCCGAGGTCGCCGCCAGCTTCACGCTGAAGGTCACGGCCGCCAAGTAACACCGCTGCAGACGAAGAGGGGCCCGCTCGGTGGAGCGGGCCCCTCTTCGCTGTTCTCCCTATCGGTAGATCTTCGTCGCGGCCCGGATCACGTCGGACAACTCCGCGACCTGCCGGTCGCTCTCCCCCAGCCGCAACGCGAGACGCAACAGATCGTCGAGCTGGACCTCCTCGGCGTACTGGCTGGCCCGCAGCACCTCGGCGAAGTACGCCGCCGTGTAGCAGACCTGCAGCTGCGGCGCCGCCGACGAGAACTCACGGTTCAGCGACGCCACCGTCACCGACAGGTTCTGCTCGCTCGGCTCCCGCGACTGCGGGTCCTGCCAGCGCACCCGTACATCCGCCAGATGACCCTCCGCGCCCGGCCGCAGATGCAGCGCGTACAGCGCCGTCACCGCGTGCCCTGGCCCGACCTCGCCGCCGTCGACCCGATCGTTGCGGAACGCCGACGCCGACAGTGCACGGTTCTCGTAACCGATCAACCGGTACGACGCCACCGCCGCCGGATCGAACTCCACCTGCGCCTTCGCGTCCAACGCCCGTACCGCGAGCGTCGCCGGCAGCTGCTCCACGAAGACCTTGTTCGCCTCGGCGGTGTCGCTCACGTACACGACATACCCATCGCCTTTGTCGGCCAGCTCCTCCATGAACTTGTCGCCGTAGTCGCTGCCGACCCCGACACCCATCATCGTGATCTGCTTCGCTGCGGCCTCCTGCACCTCACGGACCAGCGACGTCGCGTTCGTCGAGCCGACGTTCGGCAGGCCGTCGGAGAGCAGGATGACGCGGTTGGTCGAACCCGAACGGAAGCTCTTGCGCGCCGTCTCGTACCCCAGCCGCAGCCCGGCCTCGAGGTTCGTGCTGCCCGACACGCGCAACCGGTCGATCGCGTTGTGCAACGCCGAGCGGTCCCGGACCGCCGTCATCTGCCGCAGCACCTCGGCGTCGTCGTTGTAGGCGATCAACGCCACCGAGTCCGTGGTCCGCAGCTGGTCCACCAGCGTGTGCAGGCCGCTCTTGACCAGGTCGAGCTTGCCGGGCTCCGCCATCGAACCGGACACGTCCACGACGAACGTCAGCGACGCGTCCAGCCGCTGCCCGTCCGGCTCGGCCCTCGTCTGCAGCCCCACCCGCAGCAGCCTGGCTGTGTCGGTTGCGTTGCGGTGGGTGCGGGGCAACCGCGTACCGTCGGCGGAAACGGCAAATCCGTCGCCCGAAGGCTGCCGGTACCCCTGCTGGAACGAATTGACGAACTCCTCCGGCCGGATCGTGCCCGCCGCCGGCCGCTGCCCCGACAGCAGCTGCCGCTTCGCGTAGCCGTAGGACGCGGTGTCGACGTCGACCGCGAACGTCGACACGGGCTGGCTCGACGCCGGCTGCTCGCCCGGTGCCCCGTCCGCCAGTTCGGCGGTCGCCGGTGGGCCGGGCTGACCACCCTGCGGGTTCATTGTCGGTGCACGGTCATAGTTGGCACTGCTGTCCTCGTCGGACGCGCCACACGCCGTCAGACACACCGCGGCGATCACGGCCACGGCGGCGATGCGGAACTGGCTGACCATGGAAGCCTCCCTGAAAGGTGTTTGGCCAGTCAGACGGCGGCCCGTCCGTGATCGGCTCCGAGCGTAACCGGACAGAGACTCAAGCGTGAGCTTCGGTGATCGTCCCGCAAGGATGCTGTGACCCTTCGAGGGGAACCGATCGGCTCAGAGCTGCGTCGCGGGCATCGCTCAGAGCTGCGTTGCGGGCATCGCTCAGAGTTGCGTTGCGGGCATCGCTCAGAGCTGCGTCGCGAGCACCGCGAAGATCACCGTTGCCATGCCCGCGCTCAGCACCGCCGAGGCGAACCCGATGGTCCATGCCCGCCAGCCGGTCGTCGCCCAGCCCAGGAACATCGCCACCGAGATCCCCAGCGCGAGCGCCACCGCGAGTTGCGGCACACCGTCCAGCAGCTTCGTGAACGCCTCCGCCCGCGGCGCCGGACACGGCACCCCGAACGCGTTCACGCAACCCGGCCGCGGAACCGAAGGCAGGGTCGCCGCCCAGATCACGTAGCCGATGGTGGGGAACACGTACCAGCAGGCGGTGGCGATGAACGCGCCCGCGTAGTCGGTGGGCTCGTCCTCGTCCTGCGGTCCAGGTGACCTGTCCCACTCCCGGTAGCCCACGGGCGCAGCGTCACCCGTCCATGAGGTGCCCGCCATCCTCCTTACAGCCGCATGTCACATCACTCGATTGGGCGACTATTTTTTGCACACAGGCTGTGGATGGAGAAACCGCAGGTCAAGCTAGCTTTGTGGATCCCGGCACCTGAGTTATCCACAGGCCTGTGCACAGTTGATCCCCCGTTTGTGCACGACGGTCCACAGGTTGTCCCAAGGGTTGTCCACCGCCCGGTTTTGCCGAACGCCGCACGCTCCTTACGGTTGCGCGGGGCGCTCTGTGCGCACCGGCGAGTTTTTGTCGTACCCCCGAGGTCTACTAGGCGGTGCGGGTACGACGTTGGAGGGGCGAGTGTCGATCACCGAAGACAGGCTGGGCGGCGACCCTTGGGAGGACGCGACTCCGGCCGAGCCGCGCCGGCAGCAACCCTCGAAGGACGCCGAGCGCCCATCCGGCGGCGCGGAGACCTTCGAACGCACCCCACCGCAGGACGTCGCCGCAGAGCAGAGCGTCCTCGGCGGCATGCTGCTGTCCAAGGACGCCATCGCCGACGTCGTCGAGATCCTGAAATCTCACGACTTCTACCGGCCTAACCACACCATCGTCTTCGACGCGATCCTCGACCTCTACGGCCGCGGTGAGCCGGCCGACGCCGTCACCGTCGCCGCCGCCCTGACCGACGCCGGTGAGATCGCCAAGGTCGGCGGCGCCGCATACCTGCACACCCTCATGGCCGCGGTCCCGACCGCAGCAAACGCGTCCTACTACGCCCGCATCGTCGCCGAGCGCGCCGTCCTGCGCCGGGTCATCGAGGCCGGCACCCGCATCGTCCAGCTCGGTTACGGCTCCGCCGGCCCCGGCGGCCGCGACGTTGACGACGTGGTCGACCTCGCGCAACAGGCCATCTACGACGTCACCGAGAAGCGCGTCAGCGAGGACTTCGCCGTCCTCGCCGAGATGCTCCAGCCGACCCTCGACGAGATCGAAGCGGTCGGCGCCCAGGGCGGCGTCATGACCGGCGTCCCCACCGGCTTCAGTGACCTGGACCGCCTGCTCAACGGCCTGCACCCCGGCCAGCTCGTGATCGTCGCCGGTCGTCCCGGCCTGGGCAAGGCGCTGGCACTCGACACGCCCCTGCCGACGCCCGAAGGCTGGACCACGATGGGCGCGGTCAAGGCGGGCGACCAGTTGCTCGGCGCCGACGGACGACCGACGACGGTCGTCAACGCCTTCGAGATCCTGCACGACCGTCCGTGCTTCGAAGTGGAGTTCTCCGACGGCAGCGTGATCGTCGCCGACGCCGAGCACCTCTGGACGACCACCACCAGGGCCGCCCGCCGGCAGCGCGGCGAGGGTGCACTGACACCACAACGGGCCGAAGCGGCGCGCGCCCAGGTCGAATCGGTCCTGGCGAGGTCCCTGTCGCAGCCGGACTCCTTGGTGACGTTCGGCGAGGCGGTCGAGCTGGTCGGACCGTCCTTCCGGCACGTGCTGCAGGCTGCCGGCAGTCAGGTCGGCACATCAGGCGCCGTCGTCCGCGAATACCGGCGTGCGGGCAAGCCGCAGCACTGCCTGAGTCAGGTGTATTCCCAGCACACGCTGCCTACGACGCTGCACCGCCGGGTCGTCACCACCCAGGACATCGCGGACACCCTCCGGTGTCCGATGGACGGCCAGCTGAACCACGCCGTGGACAACTGCCGGCCGCTGCAGCTGCCGGAGCGGGACCTGTTGGTGCCGCCCTACATGCTTGGCGCGTGGCTCGGAGACGGCCACTGCGCAGGTGGCAGATCAGCCGACCATGGTCAGCCGCTGGTGAGCAGCCTGAGAGTGCTCGGCGTCTTCGACAACAAGCGCATCCCAGCCGCCTATCTGCGTGGCGCGGAGCGGCAGCGACGTGCGCTGCTCGCCGGCCTGCTGGACACCGGCGGCACCGTCACGGCCACCGGCACCGTGCAGTTCACGTCCACCTCGGCCCGGCTGGCGAGCGACGTGCGCGAGCTGGTCGTCAGCCTCGGCTACCGGTGCACTGTCACGACGAAGCAGGTCGAGGGTCGCACGCCGGCAAGCTCCGCCGGCCACACGCTGGAGTTCACGACGGTGGACGACGTGTTCCGCCTGGAGCGCAAGCGCACCGCGCACCGGGAGCGACGGAGGGCGAGCGGCACGTCGAGGACCGGCGCCCGGCACATCGTCGACGTCAGGGCCGTTGCGAGCGTGCCGGTGCGCTGCGTGCAGGTGGACAACGACGACCACCTCTACCTGGCCGGTCGCTCGATGATCCCGACCCACAACTCCACCGCCGCGATGGACTTCAGCAGGGCGGCGTCGGTCAAGCACAACATGGCCAGCGCCATCTTCAGCCTGGAAATGTCCAAGGTCGAGATCGTCATGCGACTGCTCTCGGCCGAGGCCAGGGTGCCGCTGCACGTGCTGCGGTCAGGGCAGCTGTCCGACGACGACTGGACCAAGCTGGCCCGGCGGATGGGCGAGATCAGCGAGGCGCCGCTGTTCGTGGACGACACGCCCAACATGAACCTCATGGAGATCCGGGCCAAGGCCCGTCGGCTCAAGCAGCGGCACGACCTGAAGCTGATCATTGTGGACTATCTGCAGCTGATGACCAGCCCGAAGCGGACCGAAAGCCGGCAGCAGGAGGTCGCCGACCTGTCGCGTGGCCTGAAGCTGCTCGCGAAAGAGGTCGAGTGCCCGGTGGTCGCGGTCAGCCAGCTCAACCGTGGCCCCGAGCAGCGCACCGACAAGCGGCCACAGCTCTCTGACCTGCGTGAATCAGGATCGATCGAACAAGATGCCGACGTAGTGATCTTGCTGCACCGCGACGATTACTACGACAAGGAGTCTCCGCGCGCGGGAGAGGCCGACTTCATCGTGGCCAAGCACCGTAACGGCCCGACCGACACGATCACGGTCGCGGCGCAGCTGCACCTGTCCCGCTTCGTCGACATGGCGATCTAGCGCTGTAACCACGAACGTTCACCGGGTTGACGGTGTTGCGGTTTCTTGCCGGACGGGTGCGCGAGCGACTTTCCTCCGTGCCGGCGCCGGGGGCCAGCCGGAGGTTCCCCGGAGTCCTCGATGCTCGTTGCCGCTCGTACTGCCTGCGCTGGCGCGTGGCAGGCTTACGGGTGCGGCATCCGGTGGTCGCCGTCGTGCCTGCCGTAGCAGCACCCTGTTCGCTGGCGCCCCGACCCGCGCCAGCGACGCCCCCGTCCACCGCGCGCCAGCGACGCCTCGTCCACCCAGCGCCGCGAGCTCTGAGCCAGCACCGGTGTCCGCCCAGCGCCGCGAGCCCTGAGCCGGCACCGCCGTTCGCCAGCGGCACCGACCCGAGCCGGCACCGCCGTTCGTCCGTGGCACCGACCCGAGCCGGCAGCCACCCAAGCCAACGGCATCCCCGGCCGCCCAAGCCAGTGACGCCGGCCGACCTTCCGTCCGGCGCTGGTGCTCCGACCACGAAGGTTCACGGTGTTGGTAAGGCGCTGTTCGGGTGGCTGGTTGACTCCGTCGGCGTCGGGCGTTCAGAGCGGCGGACACGCGCGAGCCGCGGTCGCGGTGAGTGGCCGATCCTGTCGCGGTCGCGACCGGCTCACTGGTGATCTTGCCCGGTTGATCGAAGTCGCGGCGTGGTCGTCCAGACGAACGGGACGCGACTCGGATCACCGCGATGGTCCGGCAGCACGGGGCCGCTTCGCCACCAGCCTGGGTTTTGCGCCTGGGACGGTCGGCGTTGATGCTGGCTCGCGATCGGCCACCGTATGCCGCTACGTGCGGCAGCGGCTCAGTAAGCGGGTGACCTCGGCGTCTGGGATCTGGCGGAAGTCGTCGTAGTAGCGGCTGACGGCGCCGAAGGAGTTGGCGGTGACGGGGCAGACGACCTTGTCGGCGGTCAGGGAGAGGCGGTTGACGGCCTGGGTGGCGCCGACCGGGACGGCCAGGACGACGCGGGTGGCGGACAGGGCTCTGGCGACCGCGACCGCTGCGCCGGCCGTGGCGCCGGTGGCCAGGCCGTCGTCGATGATGAGGGCGACCCGGCCGGTGAGGTCGAGCGGGTCGCGGCCGATGCGGAAGAGGCGGTCGCGTCGGCGGAGTTCGGCGGTTTCGTGGCGGATGACGGGGGCCATCTCGTGGGGTTCGAGACGGATCTCGGGGTTGAGGACCTGGACGCCGCCTGGGCCGATGGCGCCGAAGGCGACTTCGGGGGACCACGGTACGCCGAGCTTGCGCACGACCAGGACGTCGAGCGGGACGTGGAGCCGGGTGGCGACCTCGGCGGCGACGGGCATGCCGCCGCGGACCAGGCCGAGGGCGATGACGTCGGACCGGTCGGTGTAGCCGGTGAGGAGCGCGGCAAGCGCGGCGCCGGCTTCTTGGCGGTCCCGGAAGGCCATGCTTCCTGTTTACGCCGCTCCTGAGGTTGCCGGCCAGATATCGGTCGGCTGATTCGGGGCTCTGGCGGCGGGTTGGCGCAGGGCCCACCAGAGGGCGGCGAAGGCTGCCGGGTACAGCAGGTAGCCGAAGCGGGTCGACGGGATCAGCATGATCGCGGCGGTGAGGCCGAGGGCGACGACGAGGGCTGCGGATCCGGTGTTTTGCGGCGGGCGGCGCAGGAGCCAGACGCCGATGGCGAGGCCGGCGGCGACCAGGAGCGACAGGGCGATGGTGCGGCCAGCGCCGGTCGAGGAGGCGATGAGCTGGCCGGGCAAGGGGGACTGGGCAGGGCTGGTGACGAGGCCGTGGCCGGCGGGGAAGCGCAGAACGTTCTCGACGAAGGCGGACGGGGCGACGGCGAGGGCGGGCAGCATCACCAGCAACGGCAGGCCGAACGCGCCAAGGGCGAACAGCGCGGCCCGCCGGACAGCACCCACCGAAGTCGCGCCGCCCGCCGAAGCCGCACCGTCCGTCAACGAAGCGCCGCCCGCAAGAGCCGAGGAATCACCGCCCGCAAGAGCCGAGGAATCACCGCCCGCAAGAGCCGAAGAAGCGCCGCCCGCAAGAGCCGAGGAATCACCGCCCGCAAGAGCCGAAGAAGCAGCACCCGAAGCAACCGACGAAACGCCGCCCGATGCCTGGGAGACGGCATCCGGAGAAGCCGGAGCAGCGCCGCGCCGCGGCCGGCTCAACCAGCCCGCTGACTGGAACGCGAGCACCAGCAGTACCAGCGCCGCAGGAAGAGCGAAGAGCTTCAACGCCCCCGCCAGACCGATCGTCACGCCCGCAGCCACCCAGCGGTGTCGCGCGGTGAACGCCATGGCCAGCACCACCAGGCTGACCACCGGCAGGTCGTCGCCGCCGGTGGTCAGGGTGAGGGTGCAGATCGGCAGGACCGCGATGGACTGGGCGACGAGGACGAGTCCGGGCGGGGCGACGAGGTCGGCGAGCAGCCGCAGGGTCCACAGCAGGGCGGCGATGGTGGCGGCCGCGAACCAGACCCGGGCGTCGGTCCACCAGTGGTCGCCGAGGACCGCTCGGGGGATGCCGAAGATCGCCATGCCGGGTTGGTACGGCGAGTACCCGAGCAACCGTTCCGGCTCGGGGAGGGCGGTGATGGCGGGGCGGTCGAGGTAGGGCGTGCCGGTGTCGAGGAGGCGCTGGCCCATCTGCTCGACGACGTGGACCTCTTCCTGCGCCCGGTCGGTGCGGCCGCCGGCGCGCTGCACGGCCTGGGTGATCAGGGGCACGAGCGTGACCGCCGCGAAGACGGCGAACGTGAGCAGGAGCCGACGGAGCGCGACGAACGTGATCAGGAACGCGGCGGTGTATCCCCACCAGGCGATGGCGCCCCAGGCGCGGTGCGGCAGCAGGGTCGACGTGACGGCGGTGAGCGAGGCGAAGGCAGCGGACAGGCCGTAGAGGACGGCGTCGCTGAAGCGGGGGCGGGACCAGAACGTGGCTATGGCACCCATTCTTGCCCGGGCTCGGCGGCTCCGGCGCGGCGGGACCGGCGGCGCGGGAGGCGGATCACGGTGTCGGTGTCGTGCAGGGGTGGCGCGAGGTAGCCGGGCTGGCCGTCGTGGCCGCGGCGCAGCGCGGCGAGGAGCCGGTCGGCGGGCATGGCGCGGGCGAAGAGGTGGCCCTGGCCGGCCGGGCAGCCGAGCTCCCAGAGCTGCTGGCGCTGCTCTTCGCGTTCGATGCCTTCGGCGACGACGACCAGGCCGAGGCTGCGGCCGAGGTCGACGGTGGAGCGGACGACGGCGCCGGGGGCGGAGGTGTTCATGGCGGCGACGAAGCTGCGGTCGATCTTGAGCTCGTCGACGGCGACGCGGGCGAGGGTGGCCAGGGAGGAGAAGCCGGTGCCGAAGTCGTCGAGGGCGAGACGGATGCCCTGGTCGCGCAGGGCGGCGAGGACGTCGTCGACGACCTCGAGCTTGCTGAGGGTGACGGATTCGGTGAGCTCGATGACGAGCGACGAGGACGGCACGCCGCGGGCGGCGAGGCGGCGGGCGACGGCGTCGGGGAAGGAGGGGTCGAGCAGGCTGCGGGGCGAGACGTTGACGGCGACCGGGATGTCGTGCCCCGCGTCGGCCCACTGCGACACGGCGATGAGCGCCTGGTCGAGGACGGCGTCGGCGAACGCGGAGAGCTGGCCGGAGCGTTCGATCGCGGGGAGGAACCGGTCGGGCGCGAGGTCGCCGCGGTCCGGGTGGTGCCAGCGGGTGAGCGCCTCGGCGCCGATGACCTTGCCGGTGGCGAGGTCGACGATCGGCTGGAAGTTGACGACGAACTGGCCTTCGGCGACGGCGCGGGCGAGGTCGCCGCCCAGGGTGAGGGTGCCGATGTCGGCGGTGTCGCGGGCATGTGCGTACACCACGACCCGCTGGCCGTCCTGTTTCGCCTGGTACAGGGCGACGTCGGCGCGCCGGAGCAGCTCGCCGACGGTGCCGCCGCTGGCGGTCGTGACGCCGCAGCTGGCCTCGACGCTGATGCGCATGTCGTCGAGCTGGATGGGTGGGGCGAGGGCGTCGAGGATGGTGTGGGCGCGCATCTCGGCGAGGGCCGGGGCGCTGAGGTTGGCGAGGATGACGGCGAACTCGTCGCCGCCGAACCGGGCGACCAGGTCGTCTTCGCGGACGGCGGCGGTGAGGCGTTCGCCGACGGTGATCAGGACCCGGTCGCCGGCGGAGTGGCCGAGGGTGTCGTTGACCTCTTTGAAGTGGTTGAGGTCGATGAGCAGGACGCCGACGATGCCGGTGGCGAGGGCCTCGTCGCCGTACTGCTGCAGCTTGCGCCGGTTGGCGAGGTGGGTGAGGGGGTCCTGGGCGGCGGCCCGGGCGTGGCTGTCGGCGAGGCGCTGGGTCTCGGCGAAGGTGGAGGCGTTGCGGATGGCGGTGCACAGCGCGGCGGCGAACGTGTGCAGCGTGTAGCCCTCACGCTCGGTGAGCTTGATCGGCGCCCGGAACCGGAGCCGCAGCTCGCCGAGGTCGGCGTCGCCGCGGTAGCTCTCCAGGCCGATCGGGATGACGAAGCCGGTGGCGGCGGGCGCGTCGTCGGGGTGACCGTCGTACAGGATGTCGCGGCCGTTGCTGCGGACCAGCCGTGCCTCGCCGGTCTGCGGCCGGATCTGGACCTCGACCTCGTCGGTGGAGAACAGGTCGGCGGCCTTGCGCACGGCGGCGTGCAGGACGGCGGTCTGGTCGACGGAGTTGAACTCGTCGGTGGCCTCGGCGAGCCGCTGCCAGGCCTCGTTGCCCTGGCGGGCCCGGACCCGGTTGCCGGAGGCGAGGTGGATGCACCAGAGCAGCAGCGGAAGGACCAGCAGGAGCCAGTAGTTGACGTCGTACGCGACGACGGTGACGACGGCGATGCCGAACGTTCCGGCCCGCACGACCGTGAGGATGCCCCAGTCGGCGACCAGGCGTCGGTGGTACGGCGTCCCGGTGAGCATCGCGAACAACGCCTGCGAGACGAGCTCGTCGACGATGGTGTACGCGATCCAGGCCACGACGGTGGCGATCAGTGCGGCGCCGAGCGGGCTGCTGCGGCCGGCGGTGTCCAGGATCGGGGTGAAGCCGATGGCGGTCACGGCCGCGGTCGCCGCGGTGCCGGCGAGGACTTCCTTGCCGACGTTAAAACTGATTTTTGCCGGCACGTGTGCCGGATTCAGCAGCTGATCGGTGAGTTTTCCGATCGCGATGGACAGGATCACCAATGACGGCGGCAGGAACACCGCCGCGGCGATGATGACCGCCGATACGGGCGTCGATACGTGCAACGCCGAGCGGATCCGCATCTGGACCCGCATGTATCTGCCGCTGGCGACCAGCAGGGTCGGCAGCGGAAGGAGCAGTGTCAGACTGCCCTGGTCCTTGATCAGCCACAGTGCCCCGGCGACTGCCAGGCCCGCACCGACGACGACGGGACCAACAAGACGCCAGAGGCGCCGGTTGGTCGCGTCGTCGGAACCCAGTGGTCTTTGCATCGCGGTCTGCTCATCGTGACCGATGGCCGTGTGCCTTTGTCAAGGCCGGATTTCCTAGCCCCACTCGTGAATGCGCATTGCTGCCCCCTAAGTCGTATCGCGGTTACGACCCCCGTCGCCACAGACATCGATGAACATCGAACTCCGTAGCGTTGAACGAAGCCTAGGGTGCATTTCGCAAGTTGCCCATACCCTTTTGTCCGTCGACTCACAGTTTGCGAAGAAGGGCATGACTTGTCATACTTTGGTGACGCGAAAGTTACGCTCCGTACATCGGAATCGACGCATGTTCCCACTAGCGTGCATGATCAAACCGCATCTCACTGCACCGCCTATAGGGTGATGTCGTGGCACATGAACTGACGCATGTCGACCAGAGTGGCGCGGCACGGATGGTGGACGTCGCCGGCAAGGAAATCACCGCCCGGCGAGCGGTTGCGGCTGGTTCCGTCCGTACGACCGCTGACGTAATAGCGTTGTTGCACGACGGTGCGTTACCCAAGGGTGACGCTTTGGCCGTCGCGCGGATCGCCGGAATCATGGGTGCCAAACGCACGCCCGATCTCATCCCGTTATGTCATCCGATTGCCCTTCATGGGGTGACGGTGGACCTTACGCTGGGTGACGACTCGGTTGACATTGTGGTGACCACGCGCACCGCCGACCGCACCGGCGTCGAGATGGAGGCGCTCACCGCCGTCGCCGCCGCCGGGCTGGCTCTCATCGACATGATCAAGGCGGTCGACCCGGCCGCCTCGCTGGAAGGAGTGCGGGTGCTGCGCAAGGAAGGCGGCAAGACCGGCCTCTGGGAGCGGGCCTCGTGAAGGCCGTCGTGATCGTGGCGTCCAACCGCGCCTCGGCCGGGATCTACGCCGACACCAGCGGTCCCCTGCTCGTCGCCGGCCTGCGCGAGCTCGGCTGCGACGTCGGTGACCCCGTCGTCGTGCCCGACGGCCCGCCGGTCGAGGAGGCGCTGCGGGCCGCGGTCGCCGGCGGCGCCGACGTCGTCGTGACCAGCGGCGGCACCGGCGTCACCCCCACCGACGCCACCCCGGAGATGACCCGCCGCGTGCTGGACTACGAGGTGCCCGGCATCGCCGAGGCCATCCGCGCCGCGGGCGCCGCGAAGGTGCCGACCGCCATCCTGTCCCGCGGGCTCAGTGGTGTCGCCGGGCGCACCCTCATCGTGAATCTGCCCGGCTCGAAGGGCGGCGCCAAGGACGGCCTGGCCGTGCTCGGGCCGGTCCTCGCCCACGCCGTCGACCAGCTCCGCGGCGGTGACCACTGACCGCGATCCCGCCCACCGCACGGACTAGGCTCGACGCGTGACGTTACCGATCGCGTGGACCGACGCCCGCGAGGCGGTGTTCGAGGCGGGTTCGGCGGTCGCGTCGAGCCCCGTGCCCGTCCCCCTCGTCGAGTCCGACGGCCTGACGCTGGCCGAGCCGCTGACCACGCTCACGGCCCTGCCCGCGTTTCCCACCTCGAGCGTCGACGGCTGGGCCGTCCGCGGCCCGGCGCCGTGGCGGATCATCGGCCGGGTGCTCGCCGGTGACCAGGCCCAGCCGCTGACCACCGACGGCACCTGCGTCGAGATCGCCACCGGCGGCATGGTGCCCGAGGGCACCCGCTTCGTCGTGCGCATCGAGGACTCCAAGGTCGAGGGCGACCAGGTCGTCGCCGGCGAGCCCCGCAAGGTGCCCGACTGGCGGCTGACCGGCGAGGAGGCCGCCCTCGGCGAGGAGCTCCTGCCCGCCGGCACGCCGATCACCCCGGGCGTTATCGGTCTCGCCGCCGCCTGCGGCTATGACACGCTGTCCTGCCGCCCCAGGCCGCGCAGCGCGCTGCTGGTTTTCGGCGACGAGCTGCTGACCGAGGGCGTGCCCGGCGTCGGGCGGGTCCGCGACGCGCTCGGCCCGTCGCTGCCCTCGTGGCTGCGCCGCGCCGGCACCGACGTCGTGCACCACCGTGCCCCGGTCGCGGACACCCTCGAGGACCATGTCGCCGCGCTGCGGGCCGCCGTCGACGCGGGCGCCCAGGTCATCTGCACCACCGGTGGCACCATGCACGGCCCCGTCGACCACCTGCACCCCGCGCTGGCCGAGCTGGGCGCCACCTACGTCGTCAACACCGTGGCCGTGCGCCCCGGTTTCCCGATGCTCGTCGCGCAGCTGCCCGGCGGCCAGTTCGTCGCGGGCCTGCCGGGCAACCCCCAGTCCACCTTCGTCGCGTTGGTTTCGCTGGTACTGCCACTGCTCGCCGGACTGACCGGCCGGCCCCGACCGGCACACGCCACCGTCAAGCTGGGCGCCGACATCCCCGGGCGGGGCGAGTACACCCATCTGGCGCTCGTGCGCCGCGATCCGCTGGACGGCCTGGCGTATCCCGTGGCCCATGCCGGCTCCTCGATGCTGAGAGGCCTGGCCAACTCGATCGGCTTCGCGATCATCCCGCCCGGAGGGCGGGGTCTTGCGGGGACGCCGGCGCAGCTCGTACCGCTGCCGATTCTGGATGGGGAGCGGGTGTGACCGACCGAATCACGGTCCTGGTGACCGGTGAGCCGATCGACGTGACCTCCCACGAGCTTGCGGTCGCGGACCGCGCCGCGGGCGCCGTCGTGTCCTTCGCCGGCGTGGTGCGGGACCACGACGGCGGGCGCGGTGTCGTGGAACTCGAGTATGAGGGCCACCCCAGCGCCGGCGACGTGCTCGCCGAGATCGCCGCGGAGATCGCGGCCGAGCCGGCCGTGCACGCGCTCGCCGTGTCGCACCGTGTCGGCCGGCTGGAGATCGGCGACCTGGCGCTCGCGGCGGCGATCTCGACCTCGCACCGGGCGGATGCGTTCCTGCTGTGCGCGCGGCTCGTCGACGAGGTGAAGGCCAGGCTGCCGGTGTGGAAGCGGCAGGTCTTCACCGACGGCGAAGAGGAATGGGTCAACTGCCCCTAGCTGTCGTATCGGTTACCCCAGACGGCGTCCTGCCTGTGCCGCCAGGCGGGCGATGCGGGCGTCGCGCAGGACGTGCCGGGCCTCCCGCTGCGCCGTGTGCACCGCGTGCTGGGCCTCCCGGCGCGCGGTCCGGGCGGTGTGTCCGGCGCCGCGGCGCGCGTTGCGGGCGGTGTTGCGGGTCCGCCACGCCAGGCCGGGCCGGCCCTCGTTGTCCAGCGCCGCGAACAGCAGCCCGCCGATCAGCCCGAGGTTCTTGAGGAAGTTGATCCGCTGCTGGTTGCGCTGCGCCGGGTCCTCGATGTCCCAGAACGCGTGCCCCGCGAGGGTCGTCGGCACCAGCGAGCCGGCCAGCACCAGCGCCGCCGGGGTCGTCGCCCTGCCGGTGGCCAGCAGGAGCCCGCCCGCGACCTGCGCCGCGCCGTTGACCCGTACCAGCGTCTCGGCGTCCGTGGGCAGGCGCGGATGGACCGCCCGCAACGCCGGCTCCATCCGGTCCGTGACCGGCTGGGCCTTGTCGGCGAGTTTGGCGGGGTCGCGGAACGCCGCCCACCCCTGAATGACGAAGATGGCGGCGAGCATCGAGCGGGCCGCGGTGCGCACGGGTCTCATGCCCGGCTCATACCCAACCACGGAATGTCGTACCCCCTCACTACGCTTCGCAGCATGGCCGAAACTTCGACGGAGACGACGGTCTGGACCACCGACCAGGTCATGGCGCTCGCACCCGACGCGTCCGCGCAGCGGGCGGCCAGGGGCATGGCCGGTGACCGCGCGTGGCTGGAGTCCGGGCTCAGCTCCTCCGACGACGTGCCACCGACCGTCTGGGGGCTCTGCCAGGGCAGCGGCAGCACGCCGTATCAGACGGCCGTAGATCTCACCGAGCCCGCGTTCAAGTGCACCTGCCCGAGCCGCAAGTTCCCCTGCAAGCACGCCCTGGGCCTGCTGCTGCGCTGGTCGGCGGGGAGCGTCACCGACGCCACCGCGCCCGGCTGGGTCCAGGAGTGGCAGTCCTCCCGCGCCGCCCGGCGCGCCGCACCCACCCCGACCTCGCCCGCCGCACCGGGCGGCGGCAGTAGTGGCGGGGGCCGGGCCGCCCCGGGTGAGAAGGCGCAGGCCCGCCGCGCCGACCGGATCTCCGCCGGCCTCGACGAGCTCGACCGCTGGCTCGCCGACCAGGCCCGGGCCGGGCTGGCAAGCGTCGCCAAGAGCGGCTATGCGCACTGGGACACGATGGCCGCCCGGCTCGTCGACGCCCAGGCCGCCGGCGCGGCCGGCATCCTGCGCCGCACCTCGGCCGTCACGAGCTCCCCCGAGCGGCTCCTCGGCGAGCTCGCCCGGCTCCACCTGCTCGTCGGCGGCTATCGGCGCATGGCCGACCTGCCCGAGGAGCTCGCCGCCAGCGTCCGCATGCGGGTCGGCCTGCCGATCGCCACCGAGACCGTCCTGGCCGGGCCCGCCCTGCGCGACCGCTGGCAGGTCCACGGCGTCCGCGACGAGATCGAGGACCAGCTCACCGTCCGCCGCGCCTGGCTGCGCGGCACCTCGACGCTGCGGCCTGTGCTGGTGCTGTCGTTCGCCGTCGCCGGGCAGTCGCTGCCGATCGACCTGCTGCCCGGCACCCAGATCGACGCCGACGTGTGCCTCTATCCGGGCGGTCAGCCGGCCCGCGCCCTGATCGCCAAGCGGCACGGCCCGCCCGCCCGCATGCACGCCGTCGCGGGCGCCGCAGGCATCGAGGCCAACCTGCGGGCCCACGCGGCCGCCCTCGCCGAGGACCCGTGGCTGGACTACTGGCCGATGACCATCGACGCCGTGTGCCCCACCCGCGACGGCGGCACGTGGCACCTCGTCGACCCCGACGGTGTCGCGCTCCCCCTCGACCCTGCTTCCGGCGATCCGTGGCGGCTGCTCGCCATCACCGGCGGGCGTCCGACGACGGTCACCGGCGAGTGGTCGGCGGGCGGGCTGCGACCTCTCGGCGCCTGGTCCGAGGGCCGGCTGGTGCGGCTGTGACCGGCGTGGCTGTCGTGGGCGGCGAACCGTGCACCGGAGGTGGCGCCCGGCGGGCCGGTGTCGCGCCCGCGGCGGCGCCAGACCTCACCGCTGCGGTTGGCGCGGGTGCTCCCGGGCACGGGCGTTGGCGAGGGCCGACTCACCGCGGGCGCCGGCTTGAGGCCGCGCCCGGGTCGGCTCACTGTGATCGCCGGCCGGAGGCCGTGCCCGGGTCGGCTCACCGCGGTGACGGGCGTGGTGGCGCGGTGACCGGCGGTCGGCGGGATGTGGCCCGGCACGGGAGCACAGCGGAGGTGACGGCGTGAGCGGTCCGGAGCGGAGTGGAGGGGCCGCGAACCATGGGCTCGGTTTTGGCTCGCGGCGGCGCCGGAGCGTAGCGGAGGTGGCGGCGTGAGCGGTCCGGAGCGGAGCGGAGGGGCCGCGAACCATGGGCTCAGTTTTGGCTCGCGGCGGCGCCGGAGCGTAGCGGAGGTGGCGGCGTGAGCGGTCCGGAGCGGAGTGGAGGGGCCGCGAACCATGGGCTCGGTGTTGGCTCGCGGCGGCGCCGGAGCGTAGCGGAGGTGACGGCGTGAGCACGCTGCCCGAATGGGGCGACGTCCTGGCGACGGCGCTGGTCGGCACGCAGCGGCGGCATCTCGCGGCCGGTGACGGTGACCCCGCCGAGGTGCTGCTCGACGCCGCGGCCACCCTGACGATGTACCGGCGCGCGGGCGTGGCCGCCCGATCCGGTGTCCCGGTGCCGGCCCCCGCCCCCGACGACTCCGGGATCCCGCTGGTGCCGTGGCCGGCGTCGGCGCGCGCGGCGGACCTGCTCGCGGTCGACGCCGCGGGCTACGGCTCCAGCAACGCGACCCCGGTGCGCGACGCCGACGGGCGGCTGGAGCTGCTCGCGGAGTGGCTGGGCGCGGTCGGGCCGCGGCGGGTGCCCGGCGAGCTGCTGCCCGCGCTGCTCGAGGTCGGGCGCCGGCACCGGATCTTGCGGCCGCTGATTGCCGCGGTCGGCGGGCCCCGCGCCGAGTGGCTGGCGGCCCAGCGACCCGACTGGGGGTATCTGGTCACCGCGACCGTCGACGGGCCTGCCGACGACGGCAGCGCCTGGGAGCTGGGGTCGATCGGGCGGCGGGTGGGGTTCCTGACCGCGCTGCGGCGCCGCGACCCTGAAGCGGCCCGCCGGCTGCTGCGCACCGCCTGGCCCACGGAGACACCCGACGACCGGGCGGCGCTGCTGGGCGCGCTGGCGACCGGCCTGTCCGACGCCGACGAGGGCATCCTGGAGACCGCGCTCGACGACCGGCGCAAGGAGGTGCGGGCCGCCGCGGTCGAATTGCTCGCGTTGCTGCCCGACAGTGCGTATGCCCGCCGAATGGCCGAGCGTTCCACGGCATCGGTGCAGGTGAGCGGGGGGCGGATCGTTGTCCTGCCACCGGCCGCGTGTGACAAGGCGATGCGGCGCGACGGCATCACGCCCCGCCCGCCGGTCGGGGTCGGCGAGCGGGCCTGGTGGCTGGAGGAGCTGCTCACCCGGACCCCGCTGCGGGTGTGGGGCGAGCCCGAGGAGTTCCTGCGCCTGCCCGTGACCGACGAGTGGGCCGCGGTGCTGCGCCGCGGGCTGGCCCGGGCCGCGGCCGGGCAGCGTGACGCGCGGTGGGCGACCGCGCTGACCGGCCAGCTGACCGAGGAGGTCGCGGCCGGTGGGCGCCCCGACGACCGGCTGCTGCTCGAGGCGCTGTATGACGCGCTGCCGTCCGACGCGCTGTCCGCGATCGCGGTCGAGGTCCTGCGCCGCGGCCTCGTCGGCGCCGCCGCTGTCGGCGTCGAGCACGTGCTGGAGCTGTGCCCGCGACCGTGGCCGCCGGCGCTCGTGGAAGCCGTGTTCGCCGCGCTCGATGACCTTGGCGGCCGGCGTTCGGCGGGGTGGCGGCTCGCCGGGCTCTGCGAGCTGGCCGCGCTGCGGCTGCCCGCGGAAGCCGCGGACCGGGCCGTGAAGCTCGCCGCCGGGCTGGCGTCCGATGACCCGATGTCCTCCATCGTCGGCCGTTTCGCCGACACCCTCCGGTTCCGACAAGACATGCTCGAGGAGCTCGCGTGACCAGCACAGTCGAAGCGCAGGCAGTCCAGCGGCGGCACGCCGAGGACGAGTTCGCCGCCGAGCTGGCCGCACTGGCCGCCGGCGACGACCGCCCGCGACCGCCGGGGTGGCTGCTGTCCCCCGCGGCCGTGGTGACGTATCTGCTCGGCGGGACCGCCGCGGACGGCACCGTGATCCTGCCGAAGTACGTCGGATCCCGCCGGCTCATGGAGGTCGCCGTCGCGACCCTGGCCACGGACCGGGCGCTGCTGCTGCTCGGGGTGCCCGGCACCGCCAAGACCTGGGTGTCGGAGCATCTCGCGGCGGCCGTCAGCGGCGACTCGACCTTGCTCGTCCAGGGCACCGCCGGCACGCCCGAGGAAGCGATCCGGTACGGGTGGAACTACGCCCGCCTCCTCTCCGAAGGCCCCAGCCGGGCCGCACTCGTGCCCAGCCCCGTGCTGCGGGCCATGGCCGACGGCCGGATCGCGCGGATCGAGGAGCTGACCCGCGTCCCGTCCGACGTGCAGGACAGCCTGATCACCGTGCTGTCGGAGAAGACGCTGCCGGTGCCCGAACTGGGCGAGGAGGTGCAGGCCCGCAAGGGGTTCAACGTCATCGCCACGGCCAACGACCGCGACCGCGGCGTCAACGACCTGTCCTCCGCGCTGCGGCGCCGGTTCAACACCGTGGTGCTGCCGGTGCCCGCCGGGGTCGAGGAGGAGGTCGACATCGTGTCGCGCCGGGTCGCCGCGCTCGGCAAGGCGCTCGAGCTGCCCGAGATGCCGCCCGCGGTCGACGAGATCCGCCGGGTCGTGACCGTGTTCCGGGAGCTGCGCAACGGCGCCACCGAGGACGGGCGCACCAAGCTGAAGTCGCCCAGCGGCACACTGTCGACGGCCGAGGCGATCTCCGTGGTCACCAACGGGCTCGCCCTCGCCGCGCACTTCGGCGACGGCATGCTGCGCCCGAGCGACGTCGCGGCCGGCATCGTCGGCGCGGTCGTCAAGGACCCGGTCTCCGATCAGGTCGTCTGGCAGGAGTACCTGGAAACCGTGATCCGCGAGCGAGAAGGCTGGCGCGACTTCTACCGGGCGGCCCGTCGCGGTGAGTGAGCCGCTGCTGCTCGGGGTGCGCCACCACGGACCGGGGTCGGCGCGGGCGGTGCGCCGTGCCCTCGCCGCGTTCCAACCCGACGTGATCCTCATCGAGGGACCCCCGGAGGCCGACCCGCTGGTGCCGTTCGCCGGCGACGAGGACATGCGGGCGCCGGTGGCGCTGCTGGCGTATCCGGCCGACAACCCCGACCCGAAGCTGCGCGCGTCGTTCTGGCCGTTCGCCGAGTTCTCCCCGGAGTGGCAGGCGATCCGGTGGGCGGTCGCCTGCGACATCCCGGTCCGGTTTATCGACCTGCCGGCGGCGGTGCGGCTCGCCTCGGGCACCCCGTCCGCGCCGACCCCGGCCGACGACGCGGTGCGCATCGACCCGATCGGCGCGCTGGCCGAGGCGGCGGGGTACGACGACCCCGAACGGTGGTGGGAAGACGTCGTCGAGCACCGGCGGGAGCCGCATCTGACACCGCCACCCCGACCCGCCGCCGGCCCGGCGGGGGGTGTGCCGGCGGGCGCCGGCTCCGTTGCCGGCGGGCCTGCCCCGGCTGGGTCTGCCTCGGCGGGGTCTGCCTTGGCCGGACCAGCCGACGCTGGCTCCGTCGCCGGCGGGCCTGCCCCGGCTGGGCCTGCCTCGGCCGGGCCTGCCTCGGCGGAGTCTGCCTTGGCCGGACCAGCCGACGCTGGCTCCGTCGCCGGCGGGCCTGCCCCGGCTGGGTCTGCCCCGGCTGGGTCTGTCTCGGCTGGGTCTGTCTCGGCTGGGTCTGTCTCGGGCGGGCTCGCCGGCGGCGCCCGGGCTCCTGGTGCAGGAGCAGGTCACGACAACGTCCAGGTCGCCCCCGGGCTCGGTGGGGCCGGGTCGTTGTTCGCCACCGCGCCCGACATCGACGAGGAGCGGCTCGCCGCCGCGGTGGCGCCCTTCGCGGCGATCGCCGAGGCGATGACCGTGGTCCGGGCGCACGCGCCCGCCCCGCCCGAGGCCGAGCGGGTCGACGAGGAGCGGCGCGAGGCGCACATGCGCCAGGCGATGCGGGCCGCGACGAAGGAGTTCGACCGGGTCGCCGTGGTGTGCGGGGCCTGGCACGTGCCCGCGCTGACGGCGCCGCTGCCCAGCGCGTCCTCCGATGCCGCGATCCTCAAGGGACTGCCGAAGGTCAAGGTTGCCATGACCTGGGTGCCGTGGACGCACGCGCGGTTGGCGTCCTGGCAGGGGTACGGCGCGGGAGTGCGCTCACCCGGCTGGTACCACCACCTCTTCACGGCGGTCGACGAGCACGTGGTGGCACGCTGGCTGGTGCGGGCGGCCGGTGTACTGCGCAAGGACGGCGTGCCGGTGTCCAGCGCGCACGTCATCGAGGCGACCCGGCTCGCCGAGGCGCTCGCGACGATGCGCGGCCGGCCGCTGGCCGGGCTCGCCGAGGTGACCGATGCGGCGCACGCGGTGCTGTGCGACGGCGACGACCTGCGGCTGAGCCTGATCAACCGGCGGCTGGTGGTCGGCGACCGGCTCGGGCGGGTGCCGGACCAGACGCCCGGGGTGCCGATCGCGCGGGACGTGGCCAGCAGCCAACGCCGGCTGCGGCTCCAGCCGGCGGTCAGCAGCCGCGAGATCGACCTCGACCTGCGCCGCGACCTCGACCTGCAGCGCAGCCAGCTGCTGCACCGGCTGCGGCTGCTGGGCGTGGACTGGGGGCAGGTCCTCGCGAACCGGAAGGGTCGCGGCACGTTCTGGGAGTCGTGGCAGATCGCATGGCAGCCGGAGTTCGCCGTCGATCTGGTCGAGGCTGGGGTGTACGGGACCACGGTCCGCGAGGCGGCGACCGCGCGGGTGGCGGAGCAGGCCGCCGAGGCCGAGACCCTCGCCGACGTGACGGCCCTCGTCGAGCGGTGCCTGCTGGCGGACCTGCCGGACGCGCTGCCCGGGGTGCTCGACGCGCTCGACGAGCGGATGGCGCTCGACGCCGATGTCGCGCACCTGATGGACGCGCTGCCGGCGCTGGCCCGGACACTGCGGTACGGCGACGTGCGCGGCACCGACCTGTCGGCCCTGCGCTCGGTGACCCACGGCATGATCACCAGGGTCTGCGTCGGGCTGCCCGCGGCGGTCGGCGGGCTCGACGACGCGGCGGCCGCGGTGATGCGCGACCGCATCGACGGGGTGCAGGGCGCGCTGGCGCTCATCGACGACGCCGAGGCCAGCCAGCGGTGGCAGGCGCTGCTCGGTGGCCTGTCCACCCGCGACGACCTGCACGGCCTGCTCAGCGGGCGGATGAGCCGGCTGCTGCTGGACGCCGGCACCGTGGACGCCGACGAGATCGGCGTCAGGATGGCGCTGGTGCTGACGGTGGGCGTACCGGTGGCGAAGGCCGCGGCCTGGATCGAGGGGTTCCTCGCGGGCGACGGGCTGCTGCTGGTCCACGACGAGCGGCTGCTGGCGCTGGTCGACGCGTGGCTGACGGGCATCCCGGCGGACGCGTTCGTCGAGGTACTGCCGCTGCTGCGGCGCACGTTCAGCGGATACCCGGCGCCGCAGCGGCGCATGATCGGCGAGCGGGCCGCGCACATCGGCACCGGCGGGCGGCCCCGCGCCGGCGAGCACGACGACCAGGTCGACCCCGACCGCGGCGCGCTGCTGCTGCCGGTCGTGGCCCGCCTCCTGGGCAAGGAGCTGCACCATGCCTGACCAGACCCACGATCAGGACCAGCATGACGAGCGGCTCCGTCGCTGGCGCCTCGCCCTCGGCGGCGCGTCCGGCGGCGAAGGCACCGGCTACGGCCTCACCGGCACCGACGTGTCGATCGACGCGGCCCTCGGCGCCCTGTACGACAGTGGCGGAGGCACCGGCGGCCAGCGCGGCGCCGGCCTCGGCGCGTCGGCGCCGCGGGTCGCCCGGTGGCTCGGCGACATCCGTCAGTACTTCCCGTCGACCGTGGTGCAGGTGATGCAGGCCGACGCGATCGAGCGGCTCGACCTGACCCGGCTGCTGCTCGAGCCGGAGATGCTCGACGCCGTGGAGCCCGACGTGCACCTGGTCGGGACGCTGCTGTCGCTCAACCGGGTCATGCCCGACAAGAGCAAGCGGGCCGCGCGGAAGGTCGTGGCCAAGGTCGTCGCCGAGCTGGAGCGGCGGATCGCGCAGCCGACCAGGACCGCGCTGGCCGGCGCGCTGAACCGGGCCGCCAAGGTCAACCGGCCACGGCACCACGACATCGACTGGAACCGGACCATCCAGGCGAACCTGAAGCACTACCAGGCCGAGTACGGCACGATCGTCCCCGAGCGGCTGGTCGGGTACGGGCGCCGGGCCCAGTCGGTGCAGCGTGACGTCGTGCTGTGCGTCGACCAGTCGGGCTCGATGGCCGCCTCCGTCGTGTACTCCGGGGTGTTCGCCGCGGTGCTCGCCTCGATGCGGTCGCTCAAGACATCCCTCGTCGTGTTCGACACCGCCGTGGTCGACCTGACCGACCAGCTCGCGGACCCGGTCGACGTGCTGTTCGGCACCCAGCTCGGCGGCGGCACGGACATCAACCGGGCCCTCGCGTACTGCCAGCAGCTCATCACCCGCCCGCAGGACACGATCTTCGTGCTGATCAGCGACCTGTACGAGGGGGGCGTGCGCGAGGAGATGCTCCGGCGGGTCGCCGCGATGACCGCCTCCGGCGTGCAGGTGATCACGCTGCTGGCACTGTCCGACGAGGGGGCACCGGACTACGACCACGAGAACGCCGCGGCGCTGGCGGCGCTCGGGGTGCCGGCGTTCGCCTGTACCCCTGACGTCTTTCCGGACCTGATGGCCGCCGCCATCGAGCGCAGGGATCTGCGCGCCGTCATCGAGAAGGCGAAGGCCTAGTCGGCGGGCTGGGAGCGGATGTACCGGGCGAAGTGCGGCACGGTGAAGGCGACCGTGCCGCGCTCGCCGGAGTAGATGAGGCCCTTCTTGATCAGGGCGTCGCGGGCCGGGGAGAGGCTCGCCGGGCGGCGCCCCAGGCTGCGCGCGATCTCGGCGGTCGGCACCGCCTCGGACACGTCGACGGCGGGCAGGAGCGTGGCCATGGAGCGCATGTACTCGCGCTCGGCGGGGGTGGCCCGCTCGTACCGGGAGCCGAAGAAGCCGACGGCCAGCTCCGCCTCGGCCTCGGGCGCCGCCACCCGCACGTCCGCGGCGGTGATCGGCGAGCGCGGCGCGTGGTCCCAGGTCGCCTTGCCGTAGGCCTGCACGAAGTACGGGTACCCGCCCGACGCCTCGTACAGCGCGTCGAGGGCCTTGGGCTCGTACTCGACCTCCTCCCGCATCGCGGGCGCGGTGAGGGCCAGGTCGGCCGCGATGCGGTCGAGCCGGTCGATGCGCTGGTAGCGGAAGAGCCGCTCGGAGTAGGACTTCGACGCCGTGAGCAGCGCCGGCAGGTGCGGCAGCCCGGCGCCGACGACGATCAGCGGCGCGCCGGTCTGCGACAGCTCATGGCACGCCGCGCACATCGCCGAGATGTCGTCGGCCGAGAGGTCCTGCATCTCGTCGATGAAGATCGCCACGCCGGTGCCGACGTCGGTGGCCACGCTCGCCGCGTCGGTGAACAGCTCGACCAGGTCGATCTCGATGTCGCCGGAGTCGGCGCGGCCCGTGGTCGCCGGGACGTCGATCCCCGGCTGCCACCGGTCGCGGAGCTTCGCCGGCGGCTTGTTCGGATCCTCACGGACCGCGAATGCCTTCAGCACCCCGAGGAACTCGTCGATCCGGTCCGGCGCCCGGTGGTGCGGGGCCAGCTCGCGGATGGCCATGTGCAGCGCCGCCGACAGCGGCCGGCGCAGCGACTGGTCGGGCCGCGCCTCGATCTTGCCGGTGCCCCACAGTCGCGAGATCGCCTGCGAGCGCAGCGTGTTGAGCAGGACGGTCTTGCCGACGCCGCGCAGGCCGGTGAGCATCAGTGAGCGCTCGGGCCGCCCGCGGGAGACCCGCTCGAGGACGACCTCGAAGGCATGCAGCTCGCGGTCACGGCCGGCGAGCTCCGGGGGCCGCTGCCCGGCGCCGGGCGCATACGGGTTGCGAACGGGATCCACGAATCGCACCGTATCGGCGTCTCTAGCCAAAACGCTAGAACCGCATAGAACATCCTTGTGGCGTGTCGTGCCTTGTCTAGGGCAGTCTAGGGCACACGCAAGAATGGCTTAGATCGCTGCATCGAGTGCCCGTCTGCCCGCGCTCGAACTAATGTACTACACGCCCCGAGGGCCACCCCGCAAGGGGGTCAAACAAACGTTCGAGTCGCCTCGACCTGCCAAACGATAGCGGGCCGCGGAGGTTGCTCCCTCCGCGGCCCGCCCATCCCGTGCGTCAGCCGCTCAGCTCCTGAGCTTCAGGCACAGCACGAAGTCCTCGCTGTCCAGCGTGCTGTCGTAGAAGTAGTCGTGCGTGTAGCCCGAGACGCCGTTGCACTTGGACTTGTCGGTGGTGTTCGGGATGCGCTTGAGCACCTCGAACGTCGCCGGCGCGCACGCCGTCTTCACCATCCGCGGCGCGGTCGCGGTGCCCTGGTTGACCAGGCACTCGCCGACCTTGACCGTCTTGGCGTCGCCCGCCTGCACGCCACCCGGCGACGACGCGCCGCCACTCGGCGCGGCGCTCGTGGACGCCTTGGCCGAGGTGCTCGCCTTCGGCGCCGTCGAGGAGGTCGTCGTGGGCGTCGTCTTCTCGCTCTTCAGGACATACCAGAGGCCGGCGGCGCCACCGCCGCACAGCAGCAGCACCAGGATGACGACGAGCGCGACCGTGCCACCGGAACCCCTCCGCGGCGGCACCGGCGGCGGTCCGCCGAAGCCGGGACCGGGACCGGGACCGGGACCGGGCGGCTGACCGTAGGCCGGCTGCTGATACGTGCCGGTCGGCTGCTGATAGGTGCCGGTCGGCGGGTAGTTGTTCCCATAAGGGCCACCCGACTGCGGCTGCTGCCCCCACTGCGGCGGCTGGCCGTAAGGGTCCGGCGGGCCGTAGGGATCAGGCCGCTGCCCATATCCCGGAGGCGGACCGTAGGGGTCCGGCTGGCCATAGGGATCCTGCTGGCCGCCCTGCCAGGGGTCCTGGGGTTGGCCCTGGTACGGGCCTGGCGGTCCGTAACCCGACATGTGATCCTCCTGCTCCGCGAAGCTCCAGGCAGCCTAGTTGCGACGATGCAGCTACGGTAGCGCCACCCCCCGACACTTCCACCTCACAGATTTACGACAGCTGGGAGTTCAGATGAGCCGGAGCTGCCGATCCTTGGGCTTCCGGGGGGCCGCGGGACCCCGCCGTTCCAGCAGCCCGGGGTCGATGGACGACAGGAACGGCGTCGGCGACATCTCCCGCTCCGACCCGTGCCGGAAGCGGGATCGGCTGTGCGACAGGAAGAGCCGGTCCTGCGCCCGGGTCAGCCCCACGAAGAACAGCCGGCGCTCCTCCGCGACCTCGTCCTCGGAGCGGCCCTGCGAGCCCGGCATGCGCAGCGGCAGCAGCCCGTCCTCGCAGCCGACCATGAACACGACGGGAAACTCGAGCCCCTTCGACGCGTGCAGCGTCAGCAGCGTCACCCGGTCCGCGCGCGGATCCCAGCCGTCGACCTCCGCGCCGGTGGCCAGCGCGCCGAGGAACTCATCCAGGTCGCTGCCCGCCCGCAACGCCGGCGGCGTCATCAGCTCGACCGCCGTCCACACGTCGGCCTCGGTCAGCCCGATGACGTCGGTGTCGAGCTGCCCGCACCGCCCCGCGACGACCTGGCCCGCCAGCCGTACCCGAGCCGCGATCGAACCACCGAGACCCGTGGCGAACCGCAGCTCGCGGGCGATCGCCGCCACACCGGGCCGGTCCAGCAACCGGTCGTGCGAGCGTTTCTGCACCGGCACCCCGGCCCGCGACAGGGCGTCGACGATCGGCGCGGCCTGCGAATCGGTCCGGTACAGCACGGCGATGTCGGAGAACGACATGGCGCCGACCGTCGCGCGCGAGTCCACCCGGTTGTCGTGCGAGCGGTGCGACAGGCCGCCAACCAGCTCGTCCACCGTGCGCACCACGAAATCGGCCTCGTCGGCCACCGAGCTCGCCGGGTACACCCCGACCATCGGCGCCTCCAGGTCCAGCCGCGCCGGGTCCAGCCGCCGCCCCGGCACCAGCGTCGTCGGCGCGATCGCCTGTACCGCGGCCGCCAGAATCGGCGCGGACGAGCGGTAGTTCCGCGTGAGCCGCACGACCCGGGCGTCGATGTCCGGCGTGGAGAAGTCCGCGGAGAACCGCAGGAAGAACGAGACCTCGGCTCCCCGGAACGAATAGATCGCCTGGTCAGGATCGCCGATCGCGCAGAGGTTGCCACCGGGCGGGCACAGCAGCCGCAGCAGGTCGTACTGCACCGGGTCGACGTCCTGGTACTCGTCCACGAAGATCCACTGCCAGCGGTCCCGGTACCGGTCCACCAGCGCCGCCGACTCGGTGAGCAGCTGCACACTGAGCGTCAGCAGCTCGTCGAGCGACACCATGTCCTTCGCCCGCAACGCCTTGGCCAGGGACTCCCTGGTCGACGGCTCCATCGCGGCGAGCGCCCGGCGCGCCTCCCGCTCCGGCAGCGGGTCCAGGGCCGCCAGCAGGTCAGCCTCCTCCGCGATACGGAACTTCGGGGTCAGCCCCACCGCCGCGGCGTTCTCCCGCAGGATCGACAGCCCCAGCGCGTGGAACGTCGACACCGTCACCGCCTCGGTCACCGGCCCGAGCAGCCCCTCCAGCCGCTCCCGCAGCTCCTCCGCGGCCCGCCGGGTGAACGTGATCGCCAGGCACTCCTCCGGGTACACGTCCAGCTCGGCACACAGGTACGCGATCCGGTGCGTGAGCGTCCGCGTCTTGCCCGTGCCCGGCCCGGCCACGATCAGCAACGGCCCGCCGGGCGCCGACGCCGCCACCCGCTGCAGCGCGTCGAGCCGGTCGAGCAGGCCCGTGCCGACCTCCTCCATCCCCGCCAGCATCGGCTCGAGCGGCTCGTGCGGCGACGCCGGCGAAGAGATCGGCGGTGGTGGCGCGGGCGCCTCGACCGGGACGGGCCGGCGGCGCTTCGGCGCAGCCTTCGGAGCCGCCTCGGCCTTGCGTTGTTTCGGCAACTGCGGCATCGGTACGTCGAACAGCACGTCTTCCTGCACCCGCAGTTCATCGGGGCTGAACAGCTTGATCACGCCGTACTCGCCGTCATAGCCGGGCGTGCGGCTGACCTCGCCGCGCCGCAGCCGGGCGATGCCCTCGCCGAGCAGCTCCCCGCCGACCCGGGTGATCTCGTCGACCGGCACCTCGCGCAGGATCGCCAGCTCCGAGCCCAGCTCCGCGACCAGCGACGCCAGCTGCGTGTCGACGGTCTTCGACTTCGCGCCGACGCCGTGGATCTCGCCGAGGATCTCGTGCAGCTGGATCAGGTGGGTGACCTGGGGCGCGTCAGGCGGCACGTACCCGTCGGGCCGGTCGGCCAGCTCCTCGACCCGGTGCAGCACACCCACGGTGAGCGGCTTGCCACAGACCGGGCACAGCCCCTCGGCCTCCCGCGTCTGCGCCGGCAGCCAGTTCACATCGCAGGCGCGATGCCCGTCGCCGTGGTACTTCCCCTCCTCGGGGAAGAACTCGATCGTCCCGGCCAGCCCGTCACCGGTCCGCAGCGCGTCCCGCACCTTGAAGTAGTCCAGCTCGCTGGTCAGCAGCGTCGCCTCGCGCGCCAGCGCCGGCGGCGAGTGCGCGTCGGAGTTGGACACCAGCCGGTAGCGGTCCAGCGACGACACCCGCCAGTTCATCGCCGGGTCGGACGACAGCCCGGTCTCGACCGCGAAGATGTGCTCGGCCAGGTCCGCGTAGCAGTCGGCGATCGCGTCGAACCCCGACTTCGACCCCAGCGCCGAGAACCACGGCGTCCAGATGTGCGCCGGCACCAGGTACCCGTCGGAACTCGCCTCCAGCGTGATCTCCAGCAGGTCACGCGAGTCCAGCCCCAGAATCGGCCGCCCGTCGGACCCGAGGTTGCCGATGCGCCCCAACGCCGTGTTGAACCGCCCGACCGCCTCGAAGTCCGGCTGGTACACCAGGTGGTGCACCTTCCGGGTCCGGTCGCCCCGCTTGTAGATCGTCGAGATCTCGACCGACAACATGAACCTGACCGGCGCCCCGTCCGCCCCGTCGGACAACCGCCCCGGCAGCCGGCGCAGGATCTCCGCCTCCCGCTCCGGATGCAGCCGGAACAGCCCCGGCTCCGCCGGCACGAGCGCCTCACGCAGGTGGTCGTGCCAGGCCGGATGCGTGAAGTCCCCCGTGCCGAGCAACGTGATGCCCTTACGCCGGGCCCACCACGTGAGCGTCTCGATGCTGAGGTCCCGACTGCACGCCCGCGAGTACTTCGAGTGAATGTGCAGGTCGGCGACGAACGAGTGGTCGGAGACGTTCGAAGGCACGCCGCATCCTGTCACACCCCCACCAACCCCCGCCCGCTACGCGCCGTGCCGCACAACGATCGAGATGTGCAGCACCATCCGCCGCCGCCACCACCCAGCGACCGGCGGCACCCTGCCCACAGCGATCCACGACACCTGCCTTTTGCGCACGGCTTGGACGAGCCGCGGTGCAGGCGGCGTGCGAGCAGCCCTCGGGCGCCGGCGCCTCCGGGCTGGTGTATCCGCAGTGGACTCACGCTGGAGCTCTCACTTTTCACGGAAGGGGTAGGGAAGTTGGGGTTGGCGAACCGATTTCCGTACCCCTTCTGCGGGCGAGGAACCGCGATGCCATCCGCATCTGCCGCAGACAGACGCGTCGCGGTGCAGCCGCGTGCGAGCAGCCCTCCCGGGCGTGCCACGGCAGGCCGAGCAGCCGGTAACGCCCCGCGGGCCCTCGCTTCCACGGAAGGGGTAGGGAAGTTGGGGTTGGCGAACCGATTTCGGTACCTCTTCTGCGGGCGCGCAGCCGCGATGCCATCTGCGTCTGCCGCAGACAGACGCGTCGCGGTGTGGGCGGCGTGCGAGCAGCCCTCGGGCGCCGCCGCCCTCCGGGCTGGTGTATCCGCAGTGGACTCGCAAGGGAGCCCTCACTTTCACGGAAGGGGTAGGGAAGTTGGGGTTGGCGAACCGATTTCCGTACCTCTTCTGCGGGCGAGGAGCCGCCATGCCATCTGCATCTGCCGCAGATGACGCGCGTTGCGTTTCCGGGAGTCATCACATTGCGTGAGTGGTGCGCCAGTTTGGCGACAGGCTGGGCCTTTGCCGCCGACGGTGGCGCCGAGAAGGGGAGCGCAGCAGCCGACAGTCGGTGATCTCCAGCGCCGGAAAGCCGCTCAGCGCCGGAAAGCCGCTCAGCGCCGGCAGCCGGTGCAAAGCAGCCTTCCGCCGGCAGCCGGCGCAAAGCCGCCTGGCGCCGGGAAACCGCCGAGGCCGGAAGACCGCCAGCGTTGGAAGCTTCAGCGTTGGAAGACCGCCAGCGCTGGAAAGCCGTCGACGCTGGAAAGCTGCCCGACGCCGGAAGGACCCAGCGGCAGCAAAAGGCTGGTGGCGCGCGGCCTTGAAAGCGACAGCCTACGCGCGGTGAAGCTCGATGACGGAGATGTCCGGGGGTGCGCCGAAGCGGACCGGTGGCCCCCAGAACCCGGCCCCGCGGGTCACGTAGACCTGGGTGCCGTCGACCGTGCCCAGGCCGGACACGACCGGCGCCTCCAAGCCGACCAGCAGGTTGAACGGCACCATCTGGCCGCCGTGGGTGTGGCCGGACAGTTGCAGGTCGACGCCGTGCTTCGCCGCCTCGTGCGCCTGGACCGGCTGGTGGGCGAGCAGCACGACGGGGCGGGAGGCGTCGCGGCCGGACAGGGCCTTGGCGAAGTCGGGTCCGTCGCCCACGTCCTTGCCGGTGACGTCGTTGACGCCGGCCAGGTCGAGGCCCTGGACGTCGAGCCGCTCGTTGCGCAGGACGCGGACGCCCAGCGAGTTGACCTCGTCGATCCACTCCTGGTAGCCGGAGAAATACTCGTGGTTGCCGGTCACGAAGAAGCTGCCGTGCCGGGCCTGGAGGTCCTGCAGCGGCTCGGCGGCCGGGCCGAGCTCGGCGACCGAGCCGTCGACCAGGTCGCCCACGACCGCGACCACGTCGGCGCCGACCGAGTTGATGATCCGGACGATCCGCTCGGTGTGCGACTTGCCCAGCAGCGGCCCGAGGTGGATGTCGGACACCAGGGCGATCTTGAATCCGCTCATGCTGGCCGGGAGCTTCGCCAGCCGGATCGGGACGCGCTTGAGCACCGGCGCGCTCTTGGCCTGCCAGGTGCCGATGCCCACGGCAGCCACGGACAGCGCCCCGGCCGTCGCTGCCAGCGACCGGCCCAGCAGCAGCCGCCGGGCCGGGTCGAACCGCCCGTCCACAGGCGCGCCGTCCACAGGCGGACTGTCCACAACACCGCTGCCCACGGCCCCGCCGGGCGCCGCGGTCGCCGGGCTGTCCACAGCCGTGACCTGCCCATCCACAGTCCCCTGCACAGGACGGCCCGCGCTGTCCACAGACATCACGCTGCTGTCCACAGGGTTATCCACAGGCTGTGGCTCGCGCCGCCGGGTCCACACGCGCAGCGCCAGCCGCGGCAGCTCCAGCAGGGCCAGCGTCACCAGCAGGTAGAACATCAGCGCCAGCCACAGGAACCCGGGCCACGCCAGCACCGGCTGCTGCTCCAGCGGCAGCACCCGCGAGCCGACCAGCGTCACCGGGATCAGCACCCCGAGCAGCACGACGACCAGCGTGCCGACCCGCCGGCCGCGCCGCGTGGTCACCACGTCCTTGACGAGCCGCCTCCACAGGTACCAGTGGATCCCGCCGACGATAAGCAGCACGACGACCAGGAAAAGCGCAATGAACACGTGCTCAGCCGCCCGCGAATGGTGGAAGGACGTCGACGGTCGCCGTCGCCGGCAGCGCCGCGTCGCGGTCGCGCCAGGAGGTGCCGTCGACCAGAAACGAACACGCCGTGAGCACAGCGGCGAGCTTCGGCCGGCCGGCCGTCACTGCGGCCTCGAGCTCGCCGAGCGTCGCCGCCTCGATTTTCTCCTCGGGCACGCCGGCGGCCGCGCGGGCCCCGGCGAAGTAGCGCACGAGCAGCACCGCGGTCATCCCCCGATCGCCGACATGGGACGGGCAGGCTGCAGGAACTTCGGGTCGTCGATGCCGTGCCCGGCCGGCTTCGCCCACATCGCCTTGCGCCACAGATCGGCCAGCTCGCCGTCGGTGGCCCCGCCCCGCAGCGCTCCGCGCAGGTCGGTCTCCTCCTGGCTGAACAGGCACGAGCGCACCGCGCCGTCGGCGGTCAGCCGGGTGCGGTCGCAGGCGCCGCAGAACGGCTGGGACACGCTCGCGATCACGCCGACCTTCGCCGGTCCGCCGCCGATGCCCGCATACCCCTCGACCAGCCACGTCTCGGCGGGCGCGCCGCCGCGCAGCGCCGGGTCGGGTCGCAGGTCGAACGCCTCCCGCAACCGGCCGAGGATCTCCTCGCCGGTCACCATCTCCTCGCGCCGCCAGGTGTGCCCGGCGTCCAGCGGCATCTGCTCGATGAACCGCAGCTCATAGCCGTGCTCAAGGGCGAAGCGCAGCAGCGGCACCGCCTCGTCGTCGTTGACGCCGCGCAGCAGCACCGCATTCATCTTCACCGGCACCAGCCCGGCCTCCGCGGCCGCGGCGAGCCCGGCGACCACGTCGGCGTGCCGGTCGCGGCGGGTCAGCGCCTGGAACCGCGTCGGGTCGACCGTGTCCAGCGAGACGTTGACCCGGTCGAGCCCCGCCTCGGCCAGCGGCCCGGCCAGGCGGGTCAGACCGATGCCGTTGGTCGTCAACATGGTGCTCGGCCGCGGCTCCAGCGCCGCGACGGCCCGCACGATGCCCGGCAGCCCGCGGCGCAGCAGCGGCTCACCGCCGGTGAACCGGACCTCGGTCACGCCGAGGTGCGTGACCGCGACCCCGATCAGCCGCACGACCTCGTCGTCGGTGAGCAGCGTCGGGCTGGGCAGCCAGTCGAGCCCCTCGGCGGGCATGCAATACGTGCACCGCAGATTGCACCGGTCGGTCAGCGAGACCCGCAGGTCGGTCGCCACGCGGCCATGGCGGTCGGCAAGACCGGCACCGAGCGGCTCCGAAAGCGTCATGCCGAAACGGTACCCCAGCGGTATGACAGTTCAGAGCGCTCGCAGCATCGAGCGGACCGACTCCCGGAACGAGGCGCCGAACAGCGCGGTGTGCACCAGCAGAAGATAGAGCCGGTGCAGCGGCACCCGCTCCCGCCAGCCGTCGGCGAGCGGCCACGCCTCGCAGTACGCGGCCAGGATCCGGTCGTAATGCGGCGCGCCACCCCACAGGCCGAGCAGCGCCAGGTCGGTCTCGCGGTGCCCGCCGTGGGCGGCCGGGTCGATGAGCCAGCCGTCGCCGGAGCGGTCCCACAGCACGTTGCCCGGCCACAGGTCGCCGTGGATGCGGCTGGGGGGCTCGTCGCCGCCGTACCCCTCGATGCCGGCGATCACACGCTCCACCCCTGTGACGTCCGCGCCGGTCAGGGCGCCGTTGTCGATCGAGGCGCGCAGGAAGGGCAGCAGCCGCCGCTGCGCGAACCAGGGTCCCCAGGCGGCGTCCGAGGCGTCGTTGGGCAGCGCCGCCGTGCCGATGAACCCTGCCCACGGCGCCCCGAACGCCGGCGCGCCGGCCCGGTGCAGCGCGGCCAGCCGCCGGCCGAGCCGCTCGGCGCCGTCCGGGGTGGCCTCGCCGTGCTCGATCCACTCCAGGGCGAGCAGGTCCGGCAGCTCGACGATCAGCTCCGGCACCGGCACCGCCCCGGCCTCCCGCAGCCAGCGCAGCCCGGCGGCCTCGGCGGCGAAGAACCCCTCCGGCGGGTCGGGCAGGGACTTGCAGAAGATCGAACTGCCGTCGTCGAACGTGAGCCGCTGGGCGGTGCAGATCGACCCGCCCGGCACCGGCGTCTCACGGATCCGCTGGTGCTTGATGAACACCGGTAGCTGCCCCGGGTGCTCCTTCAGATACTGCAGGTCCATCAGCACCGCCGGTCAGCGAGCGGCGGTTCGCAATGCGTCACGGGCGTCATCGTACGAGCGGAGCACCCCACGCATGGGAGCGACGATGTGCACGTCCGCCATCTCGGCGATCGCGGCCCGCAGCCGGCGGTCGGCGCGCGCCCTGGCCCGCCGCGCGGCCAGCCGGACGAGCGGGCGTACGACGATCGACAGCAGCAGCCCGAAGAGCAGGCCGCCGAAGAACAGCGCGGTCGGCAGCGGGACCCGCCCGACCTGCGGCGCGTCGATGCCGGGCAGGCCGAGGAACGCGAAGACCGCCCGCACCGCCAGCCACAGCAGCCCCGCGAGGGCGACGGCGGCGCCGAGCCACTGCAGGGCGCCGACCAGCCGCCACCAGAAGGGCCTGCGCGCCAGACCGAGATCGGCGGAGGCGACCGCGACGTCGAGCGCGTCGGGCACGTCGTCCAGGTGGGAGCGCGACGCCGCGGTGACGGCCGCCGGCCACGGCTCCGGCAGCCCCGCCCCGGCCTGCTCGGCGAGCTCGCGCGACGCGAGCGCGACGGCGGCCTTCTGCGCCGCCGAGGACTCCGGTAATGACGATGCGGCAGGTGTACTGCCGGCAGGCTGATCCAGATGCAACCGGCGCAACGGATCCGGCCGAAGCTTGCGGGCCCAGCGGGCGACCGGCCAGCCGAGCACGCCGGTGGCGCGGTGCCGGTAGGTCCGCTCGGTCGCGGCGACGACGATCGGCACCCCGGCCGAGACCGCGAGGGAGCCGGCCAGCCGGTCGACGGCAGCCGGCTGGATCCTCTCGCCGCGGACATCGGCGGCCACCAGCGGCTCCAGCTCGCCGGCCGCGCCGCTCACGTCGCCGGCGAGCCGCTGCAGGGCGGCCTGGCGCTGCGCGACGGTGCGCTCCAGCGTGGCGCGCAGGACGTCCAGCCCCGGCTGGCCCTTCGCCGACGTCGGGAACGCCGGCACCCCGCCGAGACCGTCGGCCTCCAGCAGCCGGCGCAGGTCGGCGACGAGCCGCTCGCTGTCGGCCCGGTTGAGCCGGTCGGCCTGGTTGAGCACCACGACGGTCACGTCCCGGTGCCGCTGGAACTGCGACAGGTACTGCTGGTGTACGACGCGATCGGCGTACTTCTGCGGGTCGAGCACCCACACGACCAGGTCGACGAGGCGCAGCAGCCGGTCGACCTCGAGCCGGTGCCGGGCCTCGATCGAGTCGAAGTCGGGCAGGTCGAGCAGGACCAGGCCGCGCAGGCCGGCCTCGTCGTCGCCGTCCAGCGCGCTCTCGCGGGTGAAGCGCCGGTTGGGCGGCACGCCGAGCCAGTCGAGCAGCGGGCCGGCGCCCTGCGGCCCCCACACGCAGGCGTGCGCGACCCCGGTCGTCGGGCGGCGCACCCCGACGCGGGACAGTTGGAAACGGCACAGCGCGTTGAAGAGGCTGGACTTGCCGCTACCGGTGGCGCCGGCCAGCGCGACGACGGTGTGCGCCCGGGACAGTGCGAGCCGCTCGCCGGCCCGGTCGATCACGGTGCGGGCGGTGACCAGCTGGGCGTCGGGCACGTGGTCCTCGGCCGCCCGCACGAACCGGCGCAGCCCGTCGACCCGCTCGACCAGCCGGTCAGCGTCCACGGGACCACCACCCTGCCTGGGGATCGCCGACGTGATCCGTTCCACAAGACTCACGACGTCCCCTCCGCTGCGCTCCGGCGCCGCCGCGAGCCAAAACTGAGCCCATGGTGAGCGGCTCCTCCGCTGCGCTGCGGCCCGCTCACGTCGCCCCCTCCGCTGCGCTCCGGCGCCGCCGCGAGCCAAAACTGAGCCCATGGTGAGCGGCTCCTCCGCTGCGCTGCGGCCCGCTCACGCTGCATCCAGTCGGACGTCGGCGCGGGCAAGCTGGACAGCGGTGCTGGCGGCGCGCAGCCGGCCGGCGAAGTCGTCGTCGATCCCGGCGCCGGCCAGCACGCTGCGGAAGCGCCCGGCCTCCTCGTCGAAGAGGGCGCCGACCCGCTCCAGCAGGTCCTGCCGGGCCCGCTCGGCGAGTGACCGCACCGCCTGGTCGCCGAAGATCGCCTCGAGCACCTTCTGCGCGGTGACGGTGGTGCCGCCGGCGACCACGATCTCCAGGCCGGTGGGGATGAACGCGGTGGCGGCGAAGACCGAGACCATCACCAGCAGGCCGGTGGCGTTGACCGCGTAGGCGCCGGCCCGGGCGAGCACCCGCTTGTCGCCCGCCTCGGCGCGCACCAGATCGAGGACCGAGCGTTGCCAGTCGCGGGTGAGCCGGGCGATCCGCTCGTCCAGGTCGTCGGAGGGCCGCGCCAGGTTGGGCGCGGCGGCCAGCAGCGCGGCCCCGGCCGGATGGGCCTTCCAGGCGGCCCCGGCCCGCTCGGCGGCGTCGGTCGCGGTGCCCTTGAGCAGGGTCGCCAGGCCCGAGCCGATCGCCTCCTGGAAGCGCTCGCCGGGCGCCGGCCGGCCGGTGAGGGCGGCGACGATCCGGTCGCGGGCCCGCCCGACGCGGGCCTGCAGCGCGCGCATGATGTCGCCGGTGCCGACGAGCTCCTGCCAGCGGGCGAGCACCTCACCCCGCAGCAGCGCCCCGTCGTGGATGCCCTGCTCGACGGAGGAGGCGGCGGCCCGGTAGGACCCGCGCACGGCGTCCTCGAGCGACTTCGCGGCGGTGACCTGGTCCTCGGCGGCCGCGGCCAGGACCCCGACGTCCATGGTGAGTGCGTCGACCGCCCCGCCGACGGTCTGGCGGACCACCGCGGCACGGGCCTCGGCGGAGCGGGCCAGCTGGCCGAACCAGTCCCGCAGCGGCGCGACCTGGGCCTCGTTGAGCAGGCCCTGGCTGTCCAGGCGGGCCTCGGGCAGCACGAACAGCGGCACTCCGCCGAGCTCCTGCTCCTGCAGCATCGAGGTCAGGTGCGGGGTGATCTCGTCGGCCGCGCCGCCGCCGGGCACCCGGTCGAGCACCAGCGCGATGGCGGTGCCCCGGCTGCGGGCGGTGCGCAGCATCCCCCACGGCACCGCGTCGGCGTAGCGGGCGGCGGTGGTGACGAAGAGCCAGAGGTCGGCGGCGGCGAGCAGCTGCGAGGCGAGCTGCCGGTTGGCGTCGACGACGGAGTCGATGTCGGGCGCGTCGAGCAGGGCCAGGCCGGGGGTGAGCGCCTGCGCGGACACCACCTGCAGGGTGCGGGCGTCGCTGCTGGCGCCGGTGGTCCGGGTCAGCGACGGCAGCACGTTGGCCTTGGCGAACCAGGGCATGTCGGCCGGGTGGCAGACCAGCACCGGTGCCCGGGTGGTGGGGCGCAGCACGCCCGCGGGGCTGACCGGGGTGCGAATCAGGCTGTTGACCAGGGTCGACTTGCCGGCGCCGGTGGAGCCGCCGACGACGACCAGCAGCGGCGCGTCGAGCCGGTCGAGCCTGGGCAGCAGGTAGTCGTCGAGCTGGTCGACCATGGCGGCGGCGACCGTGGTGGCCCGCTCGGCGCTGGGCAGCGGCAGGGCGAAACGGGTCTCCTTGCCCAGGTCGCGGAGGTCGGTGAGGGCACGGACGAGATCGGCGACGGGCGAGCGCTCCGGCTCGCGGGCGCGTGGGGGCCGACCGGTGGACTGGCCATCAGCTGAAGGGCTGGTGGCCGCCGACCGGGCGGACACCGACTCGCCCTGTGTGGTCACTGCTAAAGCGTGCACGATGACGCTGTCGAGCGCCATGCAATGGCCGTAAGCATCGATATCACCGAGCGCAACTTCACCCATGACCTCCCACAGCGCCATCCATGATGGGACAAGTTGCGCCGGTCACACTCAAGGTTCGACTTGACGATCGAGACATGCGTGGCACTATTGAGTGCAAGTCACTCAACTTCGCAGCCGGCGCGTTCGGCCGACTGCCACCTGGAGGTCAAGCAGCTATGGCACGTGCGGTCGGCATCGACCTCGGAACCACCAACTCGGTGGTCAGTGTCCTTGAGGGCGGCGAGCCCAGCGTCATCGCCAACGCCGAAGGTGCGCGCACGACGCCGTCCATCGTCGCGTTCGCCCGTAACGGCGAGGTGTTGGTCGGCGAGGTCGCGAAGCGCCAGGCCGTCACCAACCCGGACCGGACCATCCGATCCGTCAAGCGTGAGATGGGCACCAACTGGGCCATCGACATCGACGGCAAGAAGTACACCCCGCAGGAGATCTCCGCGCGGGTGCTCATGAAGCTCAAGCGCGACGCCGAGGCCTACCTCGGCGAGCAGATCACCGACGCGGTCATCACCGTGCCGGCATACTTCAACGACTCGCAGCGCACCGCCACGAAGGAGGCCGGCGAGATCGCCGGGTTCAACGTGCTGCGCATCGTCAACGAGCCGACCGCGGCCGCCCTGGCCTACGGCCTGGACAAGGGCCCGAAGGAGCAGACCGTCCTGGTCTTCGACCTCGGTGGCGGCACCTTCGACGTGTCGGTCCTGGAGCTCGCCGAGGGCGTCGTCGAGGTCAAGTCGACCTCCGGTGACAACCACCTCGGTGGTGACGACTGGGACGAGCGGGTCATCGACCACCTGGTCAAGACCTTCCGCGGCCAGCACGGCATCGACCTGTCCGCCGACAAGATGGCCATGCAGCGCCTGCGTGAGGCCTCCGAGAAGGCCAAGATCGAGCTGTCGGCGGCGACCACCACCTCGATCAACCTGCCCTACATCACCGCCGGCCCCGACGGCCCGCTGCACCTGGACACCCAGCTGTCGCGCGCCGAGTTCCAGCGGATGACGCAGGACCTGCTCGACCGCACCAAGGTGCCGTTCGAGAACGCGATCAAGGACGCCGGCATCAAGGTCGGCGCGCTCGACCACGTCATCCTCGTCGGTGGCTCGACCCGTATGCCCGCCGTGACCGAGCTGGTCAAGCAGCTCACCGGCAAGGACCCCAACAAGGGCGTCAACCCGGACGAGGTCGTCGCCGTCGGCGCCGCCCTGCAGGCCGGTGTCCTCAAGGGCGAGGTCAAGGACGTCCTGCTGCTCGATGTCACCCCGCTGTCGCTGGGCATCGAGACCAAGGGCGGCATCATGCACAAGCTGGTCGAGCGCAACACGACCATCCCGACCAAGCGCTCCGAGGTCTACACCACCGCCGACGACAACCAGCCGTCGGTGCTCATCCAGGTCTTCCAGGGTGAGCGGGAGATGGCGGCCTACAACAAGCGCCTCGGCACCTTCGAGCTGACCGGCCTGCCGCCGGCGCCGCGTGGCGTGCCGCAGATCGAGGTCACCTTCGACATCGACGCCAACGGCATCGTGCACGTGTCCGCCAAGGACCTCGGCACGGGCAAGGAGCAGTCGATGACGATCACCGGCGGCTCCGCGCTGCCGAAGGACGACATCGAGCGGATGATGCGCGACGCGCAGGAGCACGCCGACGACGACAAGCGTCGCCGCGAGGAGGCCGAGACCCGCAACCTGGCCGAGGCGCTGCAGTGGCAGACGGAGAAGTTCCTCGCGGAGAGCGGCGACAAGATCCCGTCCGACGCCCGTGACCAGATGAACGAGGCACTGGGCGACCTGCGCAGCGCGCTCGGCGGCAACGACACCGAGCGGATCAAGGCCGCGCACGAGAAGCTGGCGCAGGTCTCGCAGCAGGCCGGCAGCGCGCTCTACGAGCAGCAGCGTCAGCAGAGTGCCACGGGCGAGGCGCCCGGTGCCGGGTTCGGCGGCGGCGACTCGGCCGGCACGCAGGCCCAGGGCAACGGCCCGGATGACGTTGTCGACGCCGAGATCATCGACGAGGACAACAAGAAGTGACCGACGAAGCCCGCGCCGCCGGCCCGGAAGGGCCGGCGGAGCGCGTTGTGATCAAGGACAAGCGGAAGGTGTCGGTCAATGGCAAGCCGGCCGAGACACCCGACACCGGACACACCGCGGAGGAGGCCGACGTGGAGGTCGAGGAGACCGAGACCGTAGCCGAGAAGGCCGAGGCGCTGGAGCCGGACACCGACGAGACGCCGGTGGAGGGCGAGATCGTGGACGAGACGTTCACGGTCCACGCGCCGCCGCCGGCCGCGCCGGGTGAGGCGGCAGCACAGGGCACCACCGACGACGCGCACCAGCACGGCCTCGGCGCCGAGCTGGCCGCGCTGCGGACGGACCTCGAGGAGCGCACCCGGGACCTGCAGCGGGTCACCGCCGAATATGCCAACTACCGCAAGCGGGTCGACCGCGACCGCGCGTTGGTGGTCGAGCAGGCCAGCGCCAACGTGCTCGGCGCCCTGCTGCCCGTGCTCGACGACCTCGACCGGGCCCGTGACCACGGCGACCTGGTCGGGCCGTTCGGCGCGGTCGCCGAGGCGCTGACCGCGGCGCTGACCAAGTTCGGGCTGACCGTGTTCGGGGCCAAGGGCGACCCGTTCGACCCGACCCGCCACGAGGCGGTGGCCCACCTGACCTCGGCCGAGGTGACCGAGCCGACCTGCATCGACGTGATGCGGCGCGGCTATCTCCTGGGCGAGCGGCTGCTGCGACCGGCCCTGGTGGCCGTTGCCGACCCGGAGTAAGAGACGCGTGGAGGAGGTGGCGCAATGAGTTCCAAGGACTGGTTGGAAAAGGATTTCTACGCGGTTCTGGGCGTCACCAAGTCCGCTTCCACTGATGAGATCAAGAAGGCGTACCGCAAGCTCGCGCGGGAGCTGCACCCCGACCGCAACCCGAACAACGCGGCGGCCGAGGAGCAGTTCAAGGCGGTGTCGGAGGCGTATGACGTGCTCTCCGACGCCGGCCGCCGCAAGGAGTACGACGAGATGCGGTCGCTCTTCGGCGCGGGCGCGTTCCGGCGCAACGCGCGGGCGGGCAGCCACGGCGCGGGCGGGCCCGGCTTCGACTTCTCCGATCTGTTCGCCAACGGGGCGCAGGGCGGCGGCTCGGCCGGCCCCGGCGCCGGTGTCGGTGGGGACCGCCGCTTCGGCGGCGCGGGTTTCTCGGACCTGTTCAGCTCGATCTTCTCCGGCGGCGGCGGACCAACCGGCGCGCCGCCGGGGCGCCGCGGCCGCGGCCGCGACGTCGAGACCGAGGTGGTGCTCAACTTCGCCGACGCGGTGCAGGGCGCCACGCTGCCGATCACGCTGCGCACGCCCGGCACGTGCGAGACCTGCCACGGCAACGGCGCCGCCCCCGGCTCCACGCTGCGGACCTGCCCCAACTGCCGGGGTCAGGGCGTGGTCAGCAGCAACCAGGGCTCGTTCAGCTTCACCGAGCCGTGCCGTGAGTGCCAGGGCGTCGGCACCATCGTCGACGAGAAGTGCCCGGAGTGCGTCGGCAGCGGCGGCGTGACCAAGACCCGCACGATCAACGTGCGTATCCCTCCGGGGGTCGCCGAGGGTCAGCGGATCCGGCTGAGCGGCCGCGGTGAGCCGGGCACCCGGGGCGGTGCGGCCGGCGACCTGTTCGTGCTGATCAGGGTGCGTCCCGACGCGGTCTTCGGCCGCAGCGGCGACGATCTGACCCTGACGGTGCCGGTGACCTTCGCGGAGGCGGCGCTCGGCGCCGACCTCCGGGTGCCGACCCTCGACGCGGCCGTGACGCTGCGGGTGCCCCCGGGCACGCCGAGCGGCCGGACGCTGCGGGTGCGCGGCAAGGGGGTCGCCCGGCGCGACGGGAAGGTCGGTGACCTGCTCGTCACCATCGACGTCCATGTGCCGGCGGAGCTCTCCGAGGCCGCCCGGCAGGCACTTTCCGACTATGCGGCAGCGGCGCCGCCGGCGCCGAGGGAGCGGCTCGACGCGATCGCACGGGAGCGCAGCAGCTATGAACGATGATGAGCGCGAGGTCTTCATCAGCTTCGAGGCGGTCTCCGACGCCAAGGTGCTGATCATCTCGATTGCGGCCAGGCTGGCCGGGATGCACCCGCAGACCCTGCGGCAGTACGACCGCATGGGACTGGTGCAGCCCGGCCGCACCTCCGGCGGCGGGCGCCGCTACAGCGAGCGCGACGTGGCGCTGCTGCGCGAGGTGCAGCGGCTCAGCCAGGAAGAGGGCGTCAACCTCGCCGGCATCAAACGCATCATCGAGCTCGAAGGCATGGTCGGCGACCTGCGCCAGCGCGTCGCCGACCTGGAGGACGAGCTGATCCGGACCCGGACCCGGCTCGCCCAGATGGAGGCGACCGGCTTCCCGAGGCGCGACCTGGTGCCGACCAACCAGCACCAGACCGCGCTGGTGGTGTGGCGGCCGCGCCAGAAATAGCGTGTTTGCCTTCCCATGCCACCGGGCATCAGGTGCGCAGGGAATGGTGTGGTCATCCGGAGGGCTGACCGGATGCCCGCAGGGTGTGGTCAAGCTGAAAGGGCGCCGTCCACGACGGCGCCCTTTCAGCTGATCCGGCGCGGTGCGCGGACCAGGCCGCCCTCACACCAGTCGTGATACTCGAACAGCTCGGGCCGGGCCAGCAGCATCCGGGCGTTGTGCGCCCAGGTCGTCAGCAGCTCGTCGCCGCGCTCCTCGGCCTGCTCGACGAACTTGCGCAGGCGCCGCTTCGGGTGGGCCCGAAAATGCGTGCGGATGCCGTCGGCGGCGTAGATGTACAGGCAGTGCAGTGCGAACCGGCGGGCCGGACAGGCCGGGTCCATCGCCAGGTCGAACAGCGTGCCGATCAGCCGATCGCCGGCGACCAGAAGGTCCCAGTCCGGCGGCATGGTCTGCAGCAGCGACGCGTCGGGGTGGTAGGCCCACGCTCGCAGCTCTGCTGGAGTAGGGTCGACCGGGTTGGCAAAGCCCCGGAAGCCCGCTTGTTGCACGCTCACCGTCAGCTCCCGTGGCCAGCGGGTATGTGATCGCCAGAGGTCCTGGAGTCGCAGGCAACTTAGCCCGCCACCTAGCAGCTACGGAAGAGCCGAAGGGGTCGGTTACTCTCCGGATACCGCCATACGGGTGGCTTTATGCCGATAAGTCCGCCGCGATATGGGCTATATCAATGGTTCCGGCGGGGTCTACAGTGTCGTCGTGAGCATGGACCATCGCGACATGCGTATCTCCGACGCGGAGCGCGAGCGTGTGGTGGCCCAGCTGAATACGGCCGTGGCCGAGGGCCGGCTGACCATCGCGGAGTTCGAGGACCGGGTCGACGGCGTGCTGCGCGCGCGCACGTTCGGCGAGATCGAGCCGTATGTGACCGACCTGCCCGTGCAGCAGGTCAAGCCGCCCGAGGAAAGCGAGCTCCGTAGCCGGTCGTCGTCGCTGAAGCGGCGGGGCCGCTGGACGGTCCCCCGCCGGCTGACGATCGTCACCCTGTCGAGCTCGGTGAAGCTCGACTTCACCGAGGCGATCTTCGGCGCCGCCGTCGTGGACGTCGTGCTCGACGCGCATTCCAGCTCGGTCGAGCTGGTCCTGCCGGCCGGTGCCGTCGCCGACGTCGACAGCATCTACACCCATGCCAGCACCGTGAAGTCGCGGATCGAGCCGTCGGGCGGAGGCGTCCAGTTCCGTATCAGCGGCGAGGTCTCCACCAGCAGCGTCAAGTTGCGGTACCAGCGCAGGTTCTGGCGGTGGCGTTGGTGAGGCGCCGCCCACTCGCTACCGTCCTGGCCGTCGCGCTCACCCTGACCTTGACCGCCGGCTCATGTACGCCCGGCAACGAGCCGGTCGAAGATCCCGCTCCGGACGTCTCCTACCAGGAGGACCCGCAACCGGCCCCGGCCGGATCCGAGGATCCGCGCAACCGGCAGTCGATCGTGCAGGTGCCGAAGGGCACCTCGCCGCGCGGGGTCGAGTTCGCCGACGCCGACACCGGCTATGCCCTGTTCAGCTCGTGCGTCAGCGGGCTCGCCTGCCAGGTCGGCCTGGTCATCACGCTCGACGGCGGGCAGTCGTGGGTGGCCCGCAAGGTGCCCTTCGACGACGCCACCGAGGTCGAGATGCGCCTGGGCCGGGGCAACGTGCTGCTGCTGCGCACGGTGCCCGGCGGCTGGTACGTCTCCCGCGACACCGGCCTCACCTTCCAGCAGCACCCGCTGATCCCGGCGCCGCCGGAGCTCAACCTCACCGAGCCACGCTTCAGCGTCGGCTGCCTCGACGGCACCGTCGACTGCCCGGTGCGCCAGCTGATCGAGGTCACCGACGACGGCAAGCGGGCGGCGCTGCCCGGCCGCCCGGCCGGCGACCACCGTTTCACCAGCCTCGTCGCGCAGGCCGACGGCAAGCTGCAGACTGACGGCAAGCTGCAGACTGACGGCAAGCTCTGGCTGACGGCCCAGGCGGTGGAGACCTCGGCCACCGCGGCGCCGATGCTCACGGTCAGCGTCTGGAGCAGCGCCGACCACGGCCGCTCCTGGCGCGCCGAGGGCTCGGCGCGGCTGCCGCAGCAGAGCGGGGTGGAGCCGCACGTGGTGGTGGCCCCCGACGGGTCCGACGTGTGGCTCGTCGGCAACCAGTTCGCGGCCCGCCGCACCGCCACCGGCGCCTGGGTCGAGGCGAGCGCGATGCGTGAGGTCGCCGAGGTGTACAGCGCCGAGGTGCTGCCAGGCGGCCGGCTGCTGGTCGCCAGCGGGCAGGGCGTCTGGACCGTCGACAGCGACCGGCGCAGCCGTGACCAGGGCGGACGGCTGGTCTTCCGGCTCCGCCGGCTCTCCGGCACGGTGATCCTCGGCTATCCGGGGCAGCAGTCGGGTGAGGTGTGGCTGTGCGAGGTGAAAGACAAGAATTGTGAGTGGTCGAGGGTCGCTGTCGCTGCACGATAAGACTTGAGTGGAATAGACTCAACCTCGGAGACGTCGTACCTGGCGTACGGGTACGGACCGGAACGAGGAGCCGATGAACGCCGAACGCCTGACCACCAAGAGTCGCGAGGTCATCAAGGCCGCCGTTGACGCGGCGAGCCAGCGCGGACACGCGACCGTCGAACCTTGGCACCTGCTGCTGGCGCTGCTGGACACGGGCGGGTCGACCGCGGCCGGCCTGCTGCGGGCCGTCGGGGCCAACCCCGCCGACATCCGCCGCGCCGCGCTGCACGCCGTCGACCGGCTGCCCAGCGCCAAGGGATCCAGCGTCGTCGAGCCCAATGTCGCCCGCGAGTTCGCCAACGCGATCGCGGCGGCGGAGCAGATCGCCCGCCCGCTCGGCGACGAATACACCTCCACGGAGCACCTGCTGGCCGGCCTCGCCCGCGTCGGCGGTGCGGTCGCGACCCGGCTCAAGGAGTCCGGGGCCACCGAGCAGACCCTCGTCGCGGCCTTCCCGCAGGTGCGCGGCGGCGACCGCAGGGTCACCACGGCCGACCCTGAGCAGACCTTCCAGGCGCTGGAGAAGTACGGCGTCGACCTGACCCAGGCCGCCCGCGACGGCAAGATCGACCCGGTCATCGGCCGGGACTCGGAGATCCGCCGGGTGATCCAGGTGCTGTCGCGCCGCACGAAGAACAACCCGGTGCTCATCGGTGAGCCCGGCGTCGGCAAGACCGCGATCGTCGAGGGCCTCGCCCAGCGCATCGTGGCCGGCGACGTGCCCGAGTCGCTGCGCGACAAGCGCCTGGTCAGCCTCGACCTGGCGGCCATGGTCGCCGGCGCGCAGTACCGGGGCCAGTTCGAGGAGCGGCTCAAGTCCGTCCTGGAGGAGATCAAGGGCTCCGAGGGGCAGGTCATCACGTTCCTCGACGAGCTGCACACCGTCGTCGGCGCCGGCAAGGGCGAAGGGTCCATGGACGCCGGCAACATGCTCAAGCCGATGCTGGCCCGCGGCGAGCTGCGGATGGTCGGCGCGACCACGCTGGACGAGTATCGCGAGCACATCGAGAAGGACCCGGCGCTGGAGCGGCGCTTCCAGCCGGTCGTGGTCGGCGAGCCGACGGTCGAGGACACCATCGGCATCCTGCGCGGGCTCAAGGAGCGCTACGAGGTGCACCACGGCGTCCGGATCACCGACGCCGCCCTGGTCGCCGCGGCCACGCTGTCCGACCGGTACATCTCCGACCGTTTCCTGCCGGACAAGGCGATCGACCTGGTCGACGAGTCGGCGTCCCGGCTGCGCATGGAGATCGACTCGCGGCCGGTCGAGGTCGACGAGGTCGAGCGGACCGTGCGCCGGCTGGAGATCGAGGAGATGGCGCTGGCCAAGGAGCCCGACCCCGCCTCCGCGGAGCGGCTGCAGCGGCTGCGCGCCGAGCTGGCCGACCGCCGCGAGCACCTGACCGCACTCACCGAGCGCTGGCAGAACGAGAAGCAGCACATCTCCGCCGTCTCCACGATCAAGGAGCAGCTGGAGCAGTTGCGCGGCGAGGCCGACCGGGCCGAGCGTGACCTCGACCTGGCCAAGGCCTCCGAGCTGCGCTACGGGCGGATCCGCGACCTGGAGCAGGAGCTGCGCACCGCCGAGGTGGAGCTGCAGGAGCTGCAGTCCGCCGGGTCGATGCTGAAGGAGGAGGTCTCCGCCGACGACATCGCCGCGGTGGTCGCCTCGTGGACCGGGATCCCCGCCGGCCGCCTGATGGAGGGCGAGACGGCGAAGCTGCTGCGCATGGAGGAGTCGCTGCGCAGCCGGGTCGTCGGGCAGGAGGCCGCGGTGCAAGCCGTCTCCGACGCGGTGCGCCGCGCCCGGGCCGGGATCGCCGACCCCGACCGGCCGACCGGCAGCTTCCTGTTCCTCGGCCCGACCGGCGTCGGCAAGACCGAGCTGGCCAAGGCTCTGGCGGAGTTCCTCTTCGACGACGAGCGCGCCATGGTGCGCATCGACATGAGCGAGTATGGCGAGAAGCACACCGTCGCCCGGCTCGTCGGTGCGCCGCCTGGGTACGTGGGCTATGAGGAGGGTGGCCAGCTCACCGAGGCGGTCCGCCGCCGGCCCTACTCCGTGGTGCTGCTCGATGAGGTCGAGAAGGCGCACCCCGACGTGTTCGACGTGCTGCTGGCGGTCCTCGACGACGGCCGGCTCACCGACGGGCAGGGGCGCACGGTCGACTTCCGCAACGCCATCCTCATTCTCACCTCCAACCTGGGCTCCGAGGTGCTCGCCGACGACCCGACGCTGACGGCGGAGCAGCGCCGCGACGCCGTGATCGCCGCGGTGCGGCAGCACTTCAAGCCGGAGTTCGTCAACCGGCTCGACGCCATGGTCGTGTTCGATGCCCTGTCGACCGCCGACCTGCGTGCGATCGTCGACATCCAGCTGCAGGCACTGGCCCGGCGGCTGGCGGATCGACGGCTGGCGCTGGACGTCACCGACGCGGCACGTGACTGGCTCGCCAGTCTGGGGTATGACTCCGTGTATGGCGCCCGCCCCCTGCGGCGCCTGGTGCAGACCTCCATCGGCGACCAGCTCGCCAAGGCGCTGCTGGCCGGCTCGATCCGCGACGGCGACAAGGTCGTCGTGGACCTGGCGGACGACAAGAAGGCGCTCACCGTCAGCGCCGGATAAGGACGAGGGCGATGCTGTGGAAGAAGAGCGGTCCGTTCGCTGAAGAGCTGAGCCAACTCGCCGACGCCGACACGCTGGCGTTCGGCGGGGTCGGCTTCGCCGGCACGCTGTTGCCGGCCACCAAGGCGTATTTCGCGGTCGAGGAGGGCCTGCGCCGGCACGGCGCCGAGCTGAGGCCCAAGCTGGAGGCGCTCCTCGACCAGGCCAAACCCGCCGGCCGGCTCTACGCGGCGGAGCTGCTCACCCACATCGACGCCGCCGCGGGCCGGGCCGCCTGGCAGCACCTGGCCCGCCAGGACGCCGAGGTCACCACGTTCAGCGGCTGCATGATGGGCACCACCACGCTCACCCGGTACGCGCAGGATCGTCTCAACAACTGAGGCCCGGGCCTGCGGCAACAACGCAGCGTCGATACGGTTGATCCTCAAGGTTTCCTGGGAGGAGATCCGATGGCATTCGCCGACCCAGCGTCTGGGCCGCGTGCCCGACCGTCCACCGTCAACTTGGCCGTCTACCTGCTGTACGCGGCGGCCGCGATCGAACTGATCAGCGTCATCCTTGGCCTCGCGTATTCGAGCAAGCTCGCCGAAGGCGCGAAGAAGGCGCTCGCCGGCACGTCCCAGGAGGGCACGGCTGACAACCAGACCCTCACCGGGACGGTCAGCATCGTCTTCGGGGTGCTGCTCATCGCCCTGTTCGTCGTGCTGGCGATCCTCGTCAGCAAGGGCAAGCAGATCGGTCGTATCCTCACCTGGGTCGTCGGCGGCCTCGCGACCTGCTGCACGGCAGGTGTGTTCGGCCTGACCTTCGTCAGCAAGGCGGGCTGGGAGCAGCTGCGCAAGGACGACCCGAAGCTGCCCACCTGGGACCAGTACAACGAGATGCTGTACTCGGAGCTGCCGGGCTGGTATCAGCCGGTGTCGACGATCCTGGGCGTCCTGCTGCTGCTGGCGATCCTGGCCGCGATCGTGCTGCTGGCGCTGCCGGCGTCGCACCCCTACTTCCGCAAGATCGAGCCGCAGTGGGAGCCGCCGGTGCCCGGCACGGGCGACCCCGGGTATCCGCCGCCGCCACCGCCGCCGGCGAGCGGTCCGCCGACGGTATGAACCACGCTGAGGCCCCGGGCAACCGGGGCCTCAGTACATTGTCGGGCATGAGCGGACCGGAGCGTAGCGGAGGGCTGCGAATCAGCAGCGCAGGGTGGAGCTCAGGCTGGCGCCGGAGCGCAGCGGAGGGGGCGGCATGAGCCAACGTCCGGTCGCCCTCGTCACCGGCGCCACCGCGGGCATCGGCGCCGCGTTCGCGCGCGAGCTCGCCGCCGAGGGGCACGACCTCGTGCTGGTCGCCCGCGACGCGGTCCGCCTGGAGGCGCTGGCGGCCGAGCTGGGCGGCGCCGAGGTGCTGCCCGCGGATCTGTCGACGCCGGAGGGCTGCGATCTCGTCGCGGCCCGTCTCGCGGATCCTGGTCGCCCCGTGGATGTGCTGGTCAACAACGCCGGGATGAGCCTCAACACGCCGTTCCCGCGCTCCACCGTGGACCAGGAGGAACTGCTGCTGCGGCTCAACGTCCACGCGGTCATGCGGCTCACGCTCGCCGCGCTGCCCGCCATGACCGCCCGCGGCCGGGGCGACATCATCAACGTCTCGTCGGTGTCCGGGTTCGCCGCGATGATGCCGGGCTCCACGTACCCGGCGAGCAAGGCGTGGGTCACCAACTTCAGCGAGTCCACCGGCCAGCTGGTGCGCTCGAAGGGGGTGCGCGTGATGGCGCTGTGCCCCGGCTACACCCGCACGGAGTTCCACGACCGGGCCGGCATCGACATGTCGAAAACTCCGCCGTGGCTGTGGCTGGACGCCGGGCGCGTGGTCCGCGACGGGCTGCGCGACCTCCGCAAGGGCAAGCTGGTCAGCGTGCCCGACTGGAAGTACAAGATGGTCGTCTTCGGGGTGCGGCACGCGCCGCAGGGTCTGGTGCGGCGCGTCGCGGGCGGCACCAGGCGCCGCATCGGTCGCGGTGATCATTGAGTGAGACGACATCGAACATGATTGTGGTCACGGTGCCGCCGAACGGTCGGATTTGGACGGCGAAGGGCTGAGTACGGGTCCATCGTGCCTCTTGAATGAGGTGTTTGCGCTGGTCAGGGCCGATGTGACGGGCCCCGATCGAGGGTGCGGAACCGCCGAAACCAAGGCGAATCTCCCTCACGTGCGCTTCGTTGACCCCTGTCACCATCACCCCTCGTGTCACTCGTGGTGATCGCTGCGATCACCTTCGTATTCCTCCTTGTCCACTTGACGGCCCTATATTTCTGCGAGAGTGCGGGTCATCGATTCGCTCCGGAGATTTAGCGCGTACGCTTTCGGTCATGACCGACCGTGACGACCTGCTGAAACTCGTGCTCGACCTGGCTGTGGTCCGAGGTCGTGTGACGCTGTCGTCGGGACAAGTAGCCGACTGGTACGTGGACCTACGTCGCTTGACGCTGCACCATGCCGGTGCGCCGCTCGTCGGACGGGTGCTGCTCGATCTGGTCGCCGACTGGGATTTCGACGCCGTGGGAGGGCTGACCCTCGGCGCCGATCCGGTGGCCAGCGCGATGCTGCATGCGGCTGCCGCGCGGGGGACGGGACGCAAGCTCGACGCGTTCGTCGTCCGGAAGAGTGACAAGGCTCACGGTCTGCAGCGGAGGGTCGAGGGACCCGATGTTGCGGGCCGCCGGGTGCTGGCGGTTGAAGACACCTCCACGACAGGAGGAAGCGTTCTGACTGCCGTAGAGGCGTTGCGCGAGGCCGGCGCTGAAGTCGTCGGTGTCGCGGTTATCGTCGACCGTGGGGCGGAAAAGGCGGTCCGCGCCGCGGGGCTGAGCTATCGCTCAGCATTTTCGTTGGCCGACCTCGGCCAATAGGGCTGAAAAATTGTCGATTCGGACCTGCGTATATGCAGCCGGGTCGATGGTGTTGGTGGAAGGATGGAAACGTGGGAACTGCGCTGGCTGAGATGACCCTGCCCCAGATCTCGCCGCTTGCCGGCGAGCCGATTGACCGCGCCGATGCCGAGCGTCTTGCCGGCGTCCTGAAGGCACTTGCCGACCCTGCCCGACTGCGGCTCCTGAGCCTCATCCAGTCGGCGCCGGACGGCGAGGCGTGTGTGTGTGACCTGACGGCCCCGCTCGGGCTCTCGCAGCCCACGGTGAGCCACCACCTGCGGATCCTGACCGAGGCCGGGCTGCTGGAGCGCGAGAAGCGGGGTGTCTGGGCGTTCTACCGCCTGGTGCCCTCCGCCATCGGCACCATCGCCGACCTTCTGACGCCCCCGCGCAAGCGGGCGACCAAGAAGGCTCCTCGGTAGGGCTTTGTTTCACCGGCCCGATGACCTGCGCGACCAGCTTGCCCGCCTCGGGCGGTCGGTCGTGCAGGCTGGGCTGGTCGTGGGCTCGGGCGGCAACCTGTCCGCCCGAGCGCCCGGCTCCGACGAGTGCTGGGTGACGGCCGCCGGCACCTGGCTCGACCGGCTGTCCGAGGACTGTTTCGTACGGGTCCGAATCAGCGATGGCACGGCACTTGACACAACCGGTGCACCGACTTCTGAGCTCGGGCTGCACCTCGCGACGTACCGCGCGCGGCCCGACGCCAACGCGATCGTCCACCTGCACCCGCAGACGGTGCTGCTGCTCGACGCGATCGGCGAGCCGATCCGGCTCGTCACCACCGACCACGCCTTCTACCTGCGCCAGGTCGTGACCACCCCGTTCAGCCCGCCCGGCGACCCCCGGGTCGGTGAGCTCGCCGCGGCCGCGTGCGCAGGCGGCGTCAACTGCGTGGTCCTCTCCCATCACGGCTGCTCCGTGATCGCCGACTCCGTCGAGCTGGCGCACAAGCGCGCCCTCTATCTCGAGGAGGCGGCGCAGTTGACTTACCGAGCGTTAACCCTGGGTCGCGCGCTGCAGCCGGTGCCCACCGGCTGGCTCGACCGTCCCTCCGCAACCGCCTGACCTGCGCTTACACTCGTCCGATTGCACGGACGAAGGGCAGGGTGAGCACGTGGAGCAACGCCGGGGACGCTCGCTGCGGGCACCGTTGGCGATCGTCGGGGTACTGGGTCTGATCGGCGGCACCGTCGTCGCCGTCCGCGCGATCGCCGGCGGCGACGGCAACTGCGACGGTGGCGTGAAGCTCGTCGTGGCCGCCGCCCCGGACGTCGCGCCCGCCGTGCGCGACGCCGCCGCCCGCTGGAGCGCCACCAATCCTGAGGTCGGCGGCGACTGTGTCCAGGTGCAGGTGCGCGCCGCCGAGCCGGCCGACGTGGCCAACCAGCTCGCCGCCCGCGCCGGCGGCGCGATCAACGTGGCCGCCACCGCGCTGCCCTCGCCCGCCGACGCCGACGTGCCGACCGTGTGGATCCCCGACTCGACCGCGTGGATCGTGCGGATGCAGGCGGTCAGCCGCGAGGCGTTCGAGCCCGACGTCACGTCCGTCGCCGCCAGCCCCGTCACCCTCGCCGTGCCCGACCAGCTCGCCGGCGCCCTCGGCGCAGGCGGCAGCGGCACGGCCGGCGCACCGCAGGTCGCGGCGCTGCTGCCGAAGGTCGCCGGCAAGCAGGTCCAGCTCGCCGCGGTCGACCCCCGCCGCAGCACCGCCGGGCTCGCCGGGGCCGGCCTGCTCTACGACTCCATCGTCACCGACCCCAAGAACCTCGTCGACGTCGTCAAGGCGTACCGGTCGATCGCCGTCGCGCCGGACCAGGCCGCGCTCACCAAGAGCGCCGGGCCGGCCCAGGTCGCGCCCATGAGCGAGCAGGCGGTCATCGCCTACAACTCGGCCGGCCCGCCCGTCTCGCTCACCGCGCTGCCGGTCGACCCGCCGGTGACGCTCGACTACCCGTACGCCACGATCACCGGCAAACCCAGAGCCAGCCTGGAGGCGGCGGGGCTGTTCCGCACCGCCCTCACCGCGGACGGCAACCGGGACCTGTTCGCCAGGCTCGGCTTCCGCGCCGCCGACGGCTCCACCAGCGCCGGCTTCCCCGCCGGCCGCGGCGCCACGACCGCCCCGGTCACGGTCAAGCCGCTCGCCGAACCGCAGAAGATCAACGACATCCTCGGGTACTGGACCGCCACGACCGCCCCGTCGAGGGTCCTGACCCTGGTCGACGTCACCTCCTCGGTGAACCGGCCGATGGCCGGCAGCGGCTCGCCGTCGCGGCTGCAGGTGCTGCGCAAGACCGCCACCGACGGGCTCGGCCTCTTCACCGACGACAGCGAGCTCGGCCTGTGGGCCTACGCGTCCGGCCTGCCCGGCGGCAAGGACTACCAGGAGGTCGTCCCGCTCAACCCGCTCAACCAGGGCCAGCGGGCCAGGCTGAACACGGCCGTCGCCGGGGCCAAGGCCGTCGGCACGGACGTCTGCGGGCTGTACGAGACCGTGCTCGCGGCGTACCAGGCGCTGAAGGAGGGCTACAAGGAAGGCCGCTCCAACACGGTCGTCGTCTTCACCGACGGCGCCAACTCGAAGCCTGGCATGAGCCTGGAGACGCTGAAACTCGAGCTGGAGCGGGCCACGGACCCGACCCGCCCGGTGCGCGTGGTGCTGCTGGGCGTCGGGCCCGACGTGCGGCAGCAGGAGCTGGCGGAGATCGCCGCCGCCACCGGCGGCCGCTCGTTCGTCGTCACCGACCCCGAGCAGATCGGCAACATCTTCCTGCAGGCCTTGATCAGGACGGGGTGACCGCCAGAACGGCAGCGGACCCGGGGGATGCCCCCGGGTCCGCTGTGCAGAAGTACGTGCGACGTCAGTCGGCGGCGCGGTGGGCGCCGGTGCGGCCGCCCTCGACCGGCGCGGCCGCCACGCCCTTGTTGTGCCGCCGCTCCCGCCAGCCGCGGAAGATCTCGATGAAGATCGGCATCGCCGAGATCAGGACGATCAGCAGGACCGCCGGCAGCAGGTACGTGTCGATCTTCTCCGGCGGGATCAGGTCGCTGATCTGCTTCGCCAGGGCGTAGCCGGCGATCAGGATGCCGTCGGTCCAGAGGATGCCGCCGACGACGTTCCACAGGAAGAACTGCTTCGCCGGCATGCCGATGGTGCCGGCGACCGGGTTGAGGAAGGTGCGGACAATCGGGATGAACCGGGCGAGCACCACGGCCTTCGCCGGACCGAACTTCACGAAGTAGTACTCGGCCTTCTCGACGTACTCCTTCTTGAACAGGCGCGAGTTTGGCCGGTCGAACATCCGGCGGCCATACCTGGCGCCGAGGTAGTGACCCAGCTGCGCACCGGCGATCGCGCACAGCGGCGCGCCGATGAGCAGCTGGGTCAGGTTCAGCTTGGTGCCGAGCAGCTCCTGCGCGACGGATGAGGCTCCGACACCGGCCAGGAACAGCAGCGAGTCTCCGGGGAAGAAGAAGCCCACGAGCAGGCCCGTCTCCACGAACATGATGATCCAGACGCCGATCACACCGAACGTGTTCAGCAGGCCTTTCGCGTCGAGCGGGTTGAAGGCGAGCAGCTCGCCGACGGCGCGAGTCTTTTCTTCCATGGCGAATCAGGGTACGTGAGCCCTGCTACAAACGGGGATCAACTGGCTCGCTTTCACAGGCAAGGATGGCGAATACCAGCTGATGCACAGCCCGCGCGGAGCCGCCGGCGGCCAGCGCGTCCAGCGCGGCCAGGCCCAGGCCCTGCTCACGCAGCGCGAGGCCGCGCTTGCGCTGCAGCCCACGGCCGCGCAGCCGGTCCAGCCGCGAGAGGTAGTCCGGGCCGTAGATGATGCGCAGGTAGTCCCGACCGCGGCACTTCAGCGCCGGCTGAACCCGCGGGCCCGCGTCGGCCGCCGGCTTGAGCACCATGCCCTCGCCGCCGGCCCCGGTCAGCTCCAGCCACCACCGGGTCGCCGCTTCGACGTCCGCCGGGGACGCCGGGTCGACCACCAGCCGCCGCGTGGTGGCGATCAGCGACGGGTCGGCGACGGCCAGCCGGTCGATCAGCGCCAGGTGCCATTCGTGGTCCTGGCGCAGGTACGAGTTGCCCTCCCCGGCCAGCACGTGGAACGGCGCCAGCCGCAGCCCCGAAAGCCCGTCGGTCGGCCAGCAGTATCGCCGGTACACCTCGGTGAAGGCCGCGATCGACGAGACCCGCCCGGCGAAGCGCGACTCGAGCGCGGTCACGTCGATGCCGCGCCGTGCCGCCGCCGCCAGCGCCGCGTGCGCGACGGGCAGGGCGGCACCGGCGGCCGCGGCGACGCTCGCGTACTGCTCGCGAATCAGCGGCTCGGCCTTCGCCGACCACGGCAGGACCTCGCCGTCCAGCAGTAGCCAGTCGGTGCCGAGCTCCTCCCACAGCCCCGCCGCGTCCACGGCCGCGCGGACCCGGTCCAGCATCATCGTCTCCAGCGGCGAGCCGGCGCCGAAGAACGGCCGGCCGGTCCGCGTGTAGATCGTCCCGCCCGCCTCGATGCCGAACCTCCGCAGGCCGGCGGCGTCCGACCGGCACACGACCAGCACCGCCCGCGAGCCCATGTGCTTCTCCTCGCACACGACCCGGGGCACGCCCGCCTTCACGTAGTCGGCGAGCGCCTCGACCGGGTGCTCCAGGTAGCCCTCGACCGTCGACGTCGACGCGGGCGCCATCGTCGGTGGCAGCCACACCAGCCAGCGGGGGTCGACCGCGAAGCGGCTCATGACCTCCAGCGCCGCCGCGGCGTTCTCGGCCACCACCGTCACCCGGCCCGCGGGTGTGACGAGGGTCCGCCGTCCGGTCACGTCGGCGAGATCGAGTCCGCGTTCTTCCGCAGCCGGTACGACCAGCGGCCGCACCGGCTCGTAATACGCCCGGACGGCCGGCACCGAGACCAGCTCGCGGGACGGGTAGCGCAGGGCGGTCAGCGCCCCGCCGAACACGCAGCCGGTGTCGACGCAGATCGTGTTGTTCACCCACTCCGCGGAGGGCACCGGCGTGTGGCCGTAGACGACCGTGGCCGCGCCCTTGTACTCCTGCGCCCAGGGGTAGCGGACCGGTAGCCCGTACTCGTCGGTCTCGCCGGTGGTGTCGCCATACAGCGCGAACGCCCGCACCCGGCCGGACGCCCGGCCGTGGTAGGCCTCCTTGAGCCCGGCGTGCGCGACGACGAGCCGCCCGCCGTCCAGCACGTAGTGGCTGATCAGCCCGTCCAGGAACGCCGGCACCGCGTCGACCAGCTGGGCGTCGGCGGCGTCGAGCTGGTCGAGGGTCTCCTGCAGGCCGTGGGTGACCCGGACGGTGCCGCCGCGCAGCTTGCGCAGCAGCTTCGCCTCGTGGTTGCCCGACACGCACAGCGCGTGCCCGACCGCGACCATGCCCATCACCAGGCGCAGCACGCCGGGGGAGTCGGGCCCTCGGTCGACCAGGTCGCCGACGAACACTGCCGTGCGGCCGTCCGGGTGGTGCGCGCCGGCGGGCCGGCCGTGCGCGTCCCGGTCGATCGTGTAGCCGAGCCGCGCCAGCAGCCGCTCCAGCTCCTCGCGGCAGCCGTGCACGTCGCCGATGATGTCGAACGGGCCGGTCAGCTCCTTCTTGTCGTTGTAGAGCTTCTGGTACGCCACGACCGCCGCGTCGACCTCGGCCGTGCCGTGCAGGACGTGCACCTGGCGGAAGCCCTCCCGGCCGAGCGACCGGAGCGAGCGGCGCAGGTCGCGGTGCTGCCGGGACAGGACCTGCCGGCCGAAGTCGCGGTCGGGGCGCAGCTGCGTGCGCTCCCAGCACTCGCCCTCCGGCACGTCCAGGACGATCGCGACGGGCAGCACGTCGTGCGTCCGGGCCAGCTCGACCAGGGCCTTGCGCGCGTGCGCCTGCACGTTGGTCGCGTCGACGACGGTGAGCCGGCCGGCCCGCAGCCGCTTGCCGGCGATGTAGTGCAGCGCGTCGAACGCCTCCGCCGAGGCCGACTGGTCGTTCTCGTCGTCGGCGACCAGCGCGCGGAACGCGTCGGAGGACAGCACCTGCGTCGGGGCGAACTGCCGCCGGGCGAAGGTCGACTTGCCGGAGCCGGAGATGCCGACGAGCGCCACCAGGCACAGGTCGGGAATGGTCACCGTGGTCACTGCTGGAACACCGCCATCTGGGTCGACGCGCCGACTTCCGGGTCCTCTTCGCCGATGCCGTGCCGGGTCACGGTGTAGCCGTAGCGCCCGGCGACCTCGTCGCACCACGCGCCGAACTGCGCCCGGTCCCACTCGAACCGGTGGTCGTGATGGCGCATCCCGCCGTGCTCCAGGCCCTGGTACCGGACGTTGTACTCGGCGTTCGGGGTGGTCACGATCACCGTCTTCGGCGCCGCGTGACCGAACACGCTCGCCGCGAGCGCCGGCAGCCGCGGCGGGTCGACGTGCTCGACGACCTCCATGAGGACGGCCGCGTCATAGCCGCGCAGCCGGTCGTCGCGGTAGGTCAGCGCGGTCTGCAGCAGCCGGATCCGTTCCCTTTGCCGGTCGGGGAGCCGGTCCAGCCGCAGCCGGCGGGCCGCCATGTCCAGCGACACGGTGGAGACGTCGGCGCCGACGATCTCGGTGAAGCGCCGGTCGCGGATCAGCTCGCCGAGCAGCGCGCCGGGGCCGCAGCCGAGGTCGAGCACCCGGTGCGCGCCGGCCTCGGCCAGCTGCCGCACGACCGCGGTGCGGCGCAGGGCGGCGAGCGACTCGGGCCGGGCCGTGACCGCCTGGTCGACCGTGTCGGCGTCGGCGTCCACATCGGACAGCCGAGACAGCGCCTCGTTCGTCAGTGCCGTGCGGTGCGCGAGGTACCGCCGGGCGATGACCGCCTTGGCCGGGTGCTCGGCCAGCCATCCGGTCCCGGCCCGCAGCAGTTTCTCCACCTCGTCGGTCGACACCCAGTAGTGCTTGGCGTCGTCGAGGACCGGCAGCAGCACGTACACGTGGTTGAGCGCGTCGGCGAGCCGCAGCGTGCCGCGCAGGGTCAGGTCGACGTACCGGCTGGGGCCCCACTCCGGATGCGTGGGGTCCAGCGGGATCGGGGTCGCCTCGACGGTCCAGCCGAGCGGGCCGAAGAAGGTCTCGGCGTCGCCCTTGCAGCGCAGCGCCGGGATCCGCAGCTCCAGCGGGATCGGCGTGGCGGCGAGCTCCGGCCGGTCGCGGGACTCGCCGCGCAGCGCCGTGCGCAGGACCCGGCCCAGCGCCGCCGACAGCAGGCTCGACGCGGCGTAGGGCCGGTCGTTGACGTGCTGGCGCAGCGTGAACGTGTCGGGCTGCTTCGCGGGGCGCGCGGCGCCCGGATCCACGTCCAGCAGGAGCGCCGCCGTGCACCGCTGCGGCGTCGCCTCCGGGTAGAAGACGTGCGCGGTGCCGCCGCTGACCTCGAACGACTGCAGCCTGTCGGGATGCTTCACGAGCAGGTAGCCGAGGTCGGTCGCCGGGTGATGGGTGGTGGTGATGGTCAGCAGCACCCCGCCATCGTGGCGCACGGATTATCGGTGGGTCAGCCGGATTTGCCCGGCGTACAGTCGGGACTATGGCGACGGTGCCCACCGTGCACTGGCACCGGTTGGCTGACGGCCGGGTGCAGTGTGACGTCTGTCCCAGAGCGTGCCGGCTGCACGAGGGGCAGCGCGGCTTCTGCTTCGTCCGGGAGCGCCAGGGCGACGAGATCGTGCTGACCACCTACGGCCGCTCCTCCGGCTTCTGCGTCGACCCGGTCGAGAAGAAGCCGCTCAACCACTTCCTGCCCGGCTCGCCGGTGCTGTCGTTCGGCACCGCCGGCTGCAACCTGGGCTGCCGCTTCTGCCAGAACTGGGACATCTCCAAGAGCCGCGAGATCGACACGCTCGCCGCGGCGGCCGGCCCCGAGCAGCTCGCCGCGGCGGCGCGCCGGCTCGGCTGCCGGTCCATCGCGTTCACCTACAACGACCCGGTGATCTTCATGGAGTACGCGATGGACGTCGCGGACGCCTGCCGCGAGGCCGGGATCAAGACGGTCGCGGTGTCGGCCGGGTACATGAACCCGGCGCCGCGCGAGGAGTTCTACCGGCACATCGACGCCGCCAACATCGACCTCAAGGCGTTCAGCGAGAAGTTCTACGAGAAGATCACGTTCGCCCGCCTCGACGCGGTCCTGTCGACCCTGGAGTACCTGCGCGGCACCGACGTGTGGCTGGAGATCACCACGCTGCTCATCCCGGGCCAGAACGACAGCGATGACGAGCTGCGCCGCCAGTGCGACTGGCTGCTGGAGCACCTCGGCACCGACGTCCCGCTGCACTTCTCCGCGTTCCATCCGGACTTCAAGATGCGCGACATCCCGCGTACCCCGCCGGAGACGCTGCGCCGGGCCCGCCGGATCGCCCTGGACGCCGGCCTCCGGTTCGTCTACACCGGCAACGTGCACGACCCCGACGGCCAGACCACGCGGTGCCCCGGGTGCGACGCGCCGGTCATCGTCCGCGACTGGTACGACCTGCGCGCCTACGACCTGACCGACGACGGCCGCTGCACGCACTGCGGGCACCGGCTGCCCGGGGTCTTCGACGGCCCGGCCGGCGACTGGGGCCGGCAGCGGCTGCCGGTGGTCCTCTCATGACGCGCCCTTCCACGACGCGCCCGGCGGCGGTCGCGGGCACGTTCTACCCGGCCGATCCGGCCGAGCTCACCACCATGATCGACACGCTGCTCGACGCCGCTTCGCCGACTTCCGCCACGCCCGATGCCACACCCGATGCCACGCCCGATGCCACGCCCGATGCCGTTGCCTACGTCGTGCCGCACGCCGGTTACCGCTGGTCCGGCCCTACCGCCGCGCACGTCTATCGCGAGCTGCGCGACCGTGCCGAGCCGTTCACGCGGGCGGTGGTGCTCGGCCCGGCGCACCACGTGGCGCTGCGGGGCGCCGCCGTGCCGACCGTCGCCGCCTGGGCCGGCCCGATCGGGCCCATCGGGATCGACCTGGAGGGCGCCCGGCAGCTCACCGACCGCGGGCTCGCCGTCGCCGACGACCGCCCGCACGCACCCGAGCACTCCATCGAGGTGCAGGTGCCGCTGCTGCTGCGCGTCCGCGTGCGGACGATGCTGCCCGTGCTGGTCGGGCCGGGCGACCCGGCCGCCGTCGCGGCGCTGCTCGACGTCGTCGCCGGGCCGGACACGATCGTGCTGTGCAGCACCGACCTGTCGCACTACCTGACCGACGAGGAGGCGCGCCGACGCGACGCCGCCACCGCGGCCGCCATCGAGGACCTCGCCCCGCAGCGGATCGGCACCGGCGACGCCTGCGGCCGGCACCCGCTGCGCGGCCTGCTCACCTGGGCCCGGCGCCGGGCGCCGCGGGTCGAGCGACTCGCCCTCGCCACGTCCGCCGACACCGGCGGGCCGAGGGACAGGGTCGTCGGCTATCCGGCGTTCCGCCTTTCTGCATAGACGGTGCTGGCGGTTCATCCGTTGCGGGCGGAATGTCCAGAAATTGCGGCACGAACGGGCGACCGCTGTCGTGGAGACCCCTCACGTCTGTGGCGGTGAGGGCGCCTGTGGACGGCGCCGGAACTGGAGACGGGGATGTCAGCGATTGCGGCAGCGCGGGGCAACGACACCGCGACCTGGACGCCGATGACCCGCGAGCAGCGCGAGCAGTTCGACGCCGACGGATACCTGGTGCTCAAGGGCGTGCTGAGCCAGGGCGAGGTGCGCCAGTACGCGTCGGTGCTCGAAACCGCGCACCAGCGGCACCCGCGCGCCGCGGACGGGTCGCTGCACCTGCTCAGCCCGGTCACCCACCACCCGGACCTGGTCGACCTGATCGACCACCCGGCGACGTTTCCCCTGGTGTGGTCGATCCTCGGCTGGAACGTGCACATCTACCACTCGCACCTGGACGTGCACCCTCCGCTGACCGCACCGAAGCCCAACTGGTGGCACTGGCACCAGGACGGCGGCCGGCAGAACCGTGAGCTGGAGACCGACCCGCGTCCGCGGCTGTCGGTGAAGCTCGCGTACTGGCTGTCGGACGTGTCGGAGACCGGGCGGGGCAACCTGACCCTGATCCCCGGCAGCCACCGCACCAACTGGCTACCCGGCCCGCCGACCCGGGACGTGCCGTGGCCGACGCCCGACGGCGCCCGGCAGATCACCGTCGACGCCGGTGACGTCGTGTTCTTCGACCGCCGCATCTGGCACGCCCGGTCCGACAACCTCTCCGCCATCACGCGCAAGTGCGTGTTCCTCGGGTACACGTACCGCTGGATCGCCATCCGCGACGAGGTCGCCGGCCTGCCGCAACGGCCCTGGTGGTCGGGGCTGAACCCGGTCCAGCAGCAGTTGCTCGGCGGCGTCGGCAACATCGGCGGCGGGCACGGCCACGACAACGGCACCGACGGCGACCACCACTGGGGTCATTACCCGCAGACCACGCCGCTGTACGAGGCGCTGCGCGACCGCGGACTGTTGGATCCCAACCACCCTCCGCTGATTCCCTGACGTACCGCAACAGATCCCTGCCTTGACCCGTCATTAGGGTCAGGGGAGGGGGTCTGGTTGACGTTCGAGGAGTTCGTCGAGGCGCGGCTGCAGGCGCTGCTGCGCTATGCGGTCATGCTCACCGGTGATCCGCACACGGCGCAGGACCTCGTGCAGGAGACGATGATCCGGGCGCAGGTGAAGTGGCGCCGCATCGCCGCCGCCAGCGTGCCCGAGCACTACGTCAAGCGCATGCTCACCAACGCGTACATCGACCTGCACCGCGGCTCCTGGCTGCGCCGGGTGGTGCTGCGGGCCGAGCTCACCGAGCCGCTCGGCCCGCCGCCGGTCGCCGACCACGCCGAGGCGTCCGCGGACCGCGACCAGATGTGGATGTGGCTCGCCCAGCTGCCCCGGCGCCAGCGGGCCGCCCTGGTCCTGCGGTACTACGAGAGCCTCAGCGACGTCGAGATCGCCGAGGTCCTCGACTGCGCGATCGGCACCGTCCGCTCGCTGATCTCCAGGGCCCTCGCGACGCTGCGCGCCGAGGTCGTGCCGGACCTGATCGCCGGTGAGGTCCGATGAGCGACCGGTCCCCCGCCGAGCCGCCCGCCTCGCCGCTGGCTTCGGCGCTCAGCGCCGCCTTCGCCCGGCACGAGCAGGACGTGCCCGTCGCGGCGGCGCTGCGGCCGGCAATCGCCGCCGGGGTCCGCAAGCGCCGGGCCCGCCGCCGCTGGACGCTGTCCGGCGCGACCGCGCTCATGGTGGCGCTCGCCGGCGCGGTGCCGCTGGCGCTGCCGGAGTACCCCAGGCCGCCGGTCCACACCGAGACGCTGCTGGAGGCGAGCAGCCCCGACGTCGGCAACTTCCTGCTGCTCGGCACCGACCGGCGGCCGGAGGCGGCGGGGGACACCGTGCGCGCCGACGCGATCCTGCTACTGCACGTCGACGCCGACACCCGCACCGTCTTCCAGCTGTCGATCCCCCGCGACCTGCTCGTCGACGTGCCCAAGTTCGGCACCCAGCAGGTCGGCACCGCGTATGTCTTCGGCGGCTACGAGTTGACCGCCCGCCTCGTCGGCGACCTGCTCGGCGTGCGGGTGGACGGCGGCGCGGTGATCGACTTCACCGCCGTGCAGCGGGTCACGGAGGCGGTCGGCGGCGTCGACCTCTGCGTCGACCAGCGGACCGTCTCCGTCCACCTCGGCCTCGACCCGTCCACGGGCCACGCGGCGCCGCTGCGCTCAGGGATGCAGCCCGTCGTGTACGAGCCTGGCTGCCGCCACTTCGCCGGCTGGCAGGCGCTGGACTACGTCCGGCAGCGCAAGTCCCTCGCGAACGGCGCCGACGACCGCGACGCGCACGTGCGGCAGCTCCTCGCCGCGCTCGCCCGGCAGCTCGGCGACCCGGTGAAGCTGGCCAGGGCGATGCCGGTCGCGGGGAGCACCCTCGACCTGCACCTCGGCGACGTGTCGCTGCCGATGCTGGCCGGCCTGCTGGCCGGTTACGACACCTCCCAGGTGCCCGGGCTGAGGCTGCCCGTCGGGCCGGACCGCACCGTCCTGCCCGACGGCGACGGCCTGGTGACCGCGCTGCGCGAGGGGACCGTCCCGGCCTGGGCCGCCGCGCACCCGCAGTACGCCGGCTAACGGTACTCGTCGTCCATGGCGACCTCGCGGTCCTGCTCGACGGCGTCGTACTCGTTCGCGTCCCAGGGGTGAGAACGGTTGATCACCGGCCCGCGGTCCAGCGGATCCGTCGGCAGTGCCTGCTCCGCCGCGTCGGCGGGCGACGCCTCCGGGTCGCGCACGTCCGGGTCGAGCCGGTCGTCGAACGTCAGCAGATCCTCGTCGGGCTGAGTCATGCGTCCTCCCTCAGGTCTCTCCAACCGTACGACCGAATCGGCCGTAACGCTGCCCAGCCGGGCAATTCACCTCGCGCCCACCCTCCCGCCGTTCATGGGCGGCGAGCGCTGCGGGATACTCCGTTGCAGGACAGCGCGGTCCTCGACGAGCCGCGCACGCCCGGCTCCAAAACACCGCACGATCCAAAACAGCCAAGGAGCGCCGTCATGCCCATCGCCTCTCCCGATGTCTACGCCGAGATGCTCGACCGCGCCAAGGCCGGCGCGTTCGCCTACCCGGCGATCAACGTGTCGTCGTCGCAGACGCTGAACGCGGCACTGCGCGGCTTCGCCGATGCGGAGAGCGACGGCATCATCCAGGTGTCCACCGGCGGTGCCGAGTACCTCTCGGGCCCCACCGTCAAGGACATGGTCACTGGATCGGTCGCCTTCGCCGCGTTCGCCCGCGAGGTCGCCAAGAAGTACTCGATCAACGTCGCCCTCCACACCGACCACTGCCCCAAGAACAACCTCGACAAGTTCGTGCGGCCGCTGCTGGCCATCTCGGCCGAGCGCGTCGCCAAGGGCGAGGAGCCGCTGTTCCAGTCCCACATGTGGGACGGCTCGGCGGTGCCGCTGGGCGAGAACCTGCAGATCGCCGAGGAGCTGCTGGCCCTCACTTCCGCGGCCAAGGTCGTGCTGGAGATCGAGGTCGGCGTCGTCGGCGGCGAGGAGGACGGTGTCGTCGGCGCGATCGACGAGAAGCTGTACACCACCGTCGAGGACGGCCTGGCCATGGTCGACGCGCTCGGCCTCGGCGAGAAGGGCCGCTACATGGCCGCCCTGACCTTCGGCAACGTCCACGGCGTCTACAAGCCGGGCAACGTCAAGCTGCGCCCCGAGATCCTCAAGCAGATCCAGGACGCGGTCGGCGCCAAGTACGGCAAGGACAAGCCGCTGTCGCTGGTCTTCCACGGCGGCTCCGGCTCGCTGCTCGAGGAGATCCGCGCGGCCCTCGACTACGGCGTGGTGAAGATGAACATCGACACCGACACGCAGTACGCGTTCACCCGCCCCGTCGCGGCCCACATGTTCAGCAACTACGACGGCGTGCTGAAGGTCGACGGCGAGGTCGGCAACAAGAAGGCCTACGACCCGCGCGCCTGGGGCAAGGCGGCCGAGGCCGGCCTGTCCAAGCGCGTCGTGGAGGCCTGCGAGCACCTGCGCTCGACCGGCACCACGCTGTCCAAGTAGTTCTGCCGACGAAAAGGCCCGGCTCCCCGTCGCGGAGGCCGGGCCTTTTCGTGTCCGGGCCGGTCCTGCCGGCCGCCGCGGCTACGCGGTCAGGATCTCCGCGGCCTCGGCGACGTCGTCGGTGATGTGCAGCAGGTGCCGCAGGTCGCCGACCGGGGACGCGGCCAGCAGCGGCTCCAGCATGCCCCGGACCGGCAGCCGCTCGGTCCAGTGCTTGACGTCCAGGAAGACGAACGGGCCGCTCACGCCGTCGGTCGCGTAGAACGTCTTCGTCGCCGCCTGGAAGATCTCCTGCACGGTGCCCGCCATCCCCGGCGCGAACACGATCCCGCCACGGGACAGGCGCAGGATCGTGTCCTCGCGGATCGCGTTGGAGAAGTACTTCGCGATCTTCGCGGCGAACAGGTTCGCGGGCTCGTGGCCGTACAGCCACGTCGGGATCGCCAGGCCGCCGCGGCGCGCCCAGGTCACCGGGTCGACCGCCACCTGGTCCGCGGGGAGCACCGAGTCCGGCGTCGGCGGGACCGGCCGGCCGAACGCCGCGCGCACCTCCAGCGCCGCCCTCGTGTACGGATCGTGATCGCGGAAGTCGGGCGCCGCCGCCAGCCGGTCGATCGCCTCGGCAAGCGTGCTCAGCGGCTGGTCGGCCAGGAACGCGCCGAGGTTCGCCGCCTCCATCACGCCGGGGCCACCGCCGGTCACCACGAGCCGGTCCGCCCGGGCGACGCGCCACGCCAGCTCGGCGGCGGTGCGGAAGTCGGCCGCGCCCCGGGCCACCGCGTGACCGCCCATGATGCCGACCGCCGCGGCCGGCCCTCGCGCGGCGATCCAGCCGGTGGTCACGTTGGCCAGGGCGTTGTCGATCCCCGAGTCGTGCATCCGCTGCGCGATCGCCTCACGGATCTCCGGCGTGGCCCCGCCGTTGGACCGGAAGTGCTCGTACACCACCGTGTCGAACATCCCGGCGAACCCGTCGGACTCGAAGCCGGCGGCGAGGTCGGCCGGCACGTACAGCTGCGACGGGTGCGTCGGGTAGGGCACGCCGTCGAACTTGGGCACCACCACCGCCCGCCGCAGCAGCAGGTCGACGACCGGCTCGAGGGCGGCGAAGCGGCACCCGACGAACAGGGTGTCCTGTACATCCACGGCGGACAGGTCGACAGCGGACAGGTCGAGGCCCTGCACGACCTTGCTCGCCAGAGAGCCGTTCTCCAGGTGGAACAGCAGTTCCTCCGGCGACTCGATCTCTTCGGGCGAGTGGTCGTGCAGCGCTACCACGTCTGGCGGGGGCGGAGTGGGCACCCAGCCATCTTGCCAGCAGCTGAAAAGGGCGATGGCCCGACCATGAAGATCGGGCCACCGCGTAACCGGGTCCTGGGGAGGCTCCGGACTTCCCTTTCTAGTACCTGCCCGAACGGGACACACCCCCCGGTCGCGGGACGTACCCTCCACCGTTCAGCCACCCTGGTTGAATGGCTGTATGCAGAACCTGCTGCCACAGCCATCCCCGACGCTGCTTCCCGCCGAGCCCGAGGCCGCCGCGCAGCTCGCCGCCGCCGGCGCCGAGAAGGACGTCAAGGCCGTCGCCGCGGCGCACCCGGCGTTCAGTGCCGCCTGGGCCCGCCTGGCCGAGCTCGCGCTCGCCGACGGCGAGCCCGTGACCGCCTACGCCTACGCCCGCACCGGCTACCACCGCGGCCTGGACCAGCTGCGCCGCAACGGCTGGCGCGGCGCCGGCCCCGTGCCGTGGTCGCACGAGCCCAACCAGGGCTTCCTGCGGGCGCTGAACGCGCTCGGCCTGGCCGCGGGGCAGATCGGCGAGGCCGACGAGGCCGAGCGCTGCGCGCAGTTCCTCAACGACAGCGACCCGGCCGCCACCGCCGCCCTGCGGTAGTCACAGCCCTTCGGAGATGGCCGCGGCGACCTTCAACCAGGCGTCGCGGCTGGCGGCGGTGAGCGCCGAGTAGCGGATCGGCTCGCCCGAGTCGATGAACCGCTCGTAGGGCGTGAGCAGCACCGTCCTCGTCCGCGCCGCGAAGTGCCTGGTGATCGCGGGCACGTCGAGGTGGCGCCGGCTGGGTGGCATCGAGACCACGGTCACCGCCTGCCGCACCAGCCGCTGCCGGCCGTGCTGCTCGAGGTGGTCCAGCATCCGCGACGCCGTCTCGGCCGAGTCGTTGCGCGCCGACATGGTCACCACCAGCTGGTCCGTGGCGTCGATCGCGGCCTGCCAGTTCTCCGCGCGCACGTTGTTGCCGGTGTCGACCACGATCAGCTTGTAGAACCGGCTGACCACGTCGCGGATCTCCCCGAACGACTGCGCCGTGAGCATCTCACCGGCCGTGGCCGACTCGTCGCTGGCGAGCACGTCGAACATGCCCTCGCCCTGGGCGCGTACGTACTGCGACAGGTCGCCGACCCGCCCCTGCGCGCCCTGAAAGTGGTTGAGGTCCCGCAGCAGGTCACGCACCGTGCGGGTGTGGAAGTCCTGCTGCGCCCGCATCCCGAGGGTGCCCTGCGTCTCGTTGTTGTCCCAGGCCAGCACGTACCCGCCGCGCTTCTGCCCGAACGTCATCGCCAGCAGCAGCACCGCGACGGTCTTGCCCGCGCCGCCCTTCGGGTTGACCACGGTCACCTGCCGCAGCCCGCCGAAGTTGCGCCGCACGAGGTCGACGTCGTGCCGGTACTCCTGCTCGCGCCGCCCCGGCCCGAGCGACACCATGCCGAGCGTCCCCTTGGACAGGATGCCGCGCATGCCCCGCGCCGCGACCGGGTCGACGGGCCGCGCCTGCCTGCGCCGGGAGAACTCCTCCGCGGTCGGCGTGCTCCCGTCGGACCAGCTTGCCGCCGGCGGTGGCGCCTCGGTCGGCGGCCGGTGCTGCATCTGCGGCGCCGCGACCGGTGGAGCTGGCGGCCCGACCGGTGGCGCGGGATAGGAGGGCGGTGGCCCCGGCGGTGCGGCGGGTGGCGCCGGATAGGAGGCCGGCGGTGCCGGGTGGCCGGGCGCGGCGGGGTATCCGGGCGGCGCGGGGTATCCGGTCGGCGCCGGCGGAAACCCCGTCGGCGCCGGAGGTGGCGGAAGCTGCGGCTGCGGCGGCTGCGGCGGGTGGACGACCGGAGGCCGCGCCACCGGCACCCCGTTGGCCGGGGCGACCGGAACCGGCCCAGCCCCAGAGACGGGGACAGGGCCCGGACCGGACCCCGGGACAGGGCCTGGACCGGACCCCGGGACAGGGCCCGGACCGGACCCCGGGACAGGGCCCGGACCGGACCCCGGGACAGGGCCCGGACCGGACCCCGGGACAGGGCCCGCGCCCGAGACGGGGATGGGCCCGGCGCCCGAGACCGGGATCGGCGCCGAAGGGCCGGCGACCGGCGAGCGGACCGGCGCGCCCGAGACCGGCACGTGCGGGACCGGCTGGCCGTGCTGGATGCCGCCGCCGATCTGACCGCCGATCTGGCCGGCAATCTGACCGGCGGCCTGAGCATCGGACGCCCGTGGTGACTGCAGCCACGGCCCGGGAGGCCCGGGCTCGCCGTCGTCCTGCGGCGGCCCCGCCGGCAGGCCGGTTCCGGGCAGTCCCATCCGCCCCGGCGGCTGTGCCCACGGCGAGCCGATGTGCTCGACGACCCCGCCGGCCGCCGCCGGCTCCTCGTCGTCGAACAGGAACTCGTCGTCATCCTCGTCGTCGGGCCGCACCTGCCCCGCGATGATGGGTCGATCGGTGCGCCGCCCCGAGATGACCTCGTCCGGCGGCCAGAGCGCGTCGTTCACAGCTGTTCCTCTCCCGCAGTCTCCCACCGTATGCGAGTCCGCACCGTATGCGAAGGCGGCGGCGGGCGTCAGGGCACGTAGACGGCCCAGGCGGCGCGCTCCATCCACCAGGAGCGCTTGCGGGTGAGGACGCCCTCGGCGCCGTCGTCGACGAACGGCACGTCGACCCGGGGCGTGATGGCGACCGCGCGGCCCTGGGCGCGGCGGACCTCGATCTCGACGCGGGGGCGGCGGAAGAGCGAGCGGGCGGCCCGGGGCACCGCGACCGCCACGTCGAGCCGGCCGTCGCTCATGTCGGGGGAGAGCACCAGCGGCAGGCCGTCGACCGTCGCGTACCGCGACGCGTTGGCCACCACCGACATGAGCACCGGCTCGGTGCCGTCGGCGAGGACCGCGTCGTCGACCTCGACCCGGGCCAGATAGGTGCTGGCCGAGCCGCTTGCGTCGACCCCGCCGACCAGGACGCCGTCGAGGGTGACCGAGCCGCCGTCGTTGCGCAGCAGGTCGAGGCGGCGCACCTTGCCGCCGAGGACGGCCGCGGCGACGTCGGCCGGGGCGCGGGGCAGGCCGAGCCGGGTGACGAGGTCGGTGGAGTCGGGGCCCAGCGGCAGCACGCCGATCGGCGGCAGGTCCGGCAGGGTCCGGTCGTCGGGGATCTCCGCCTCGGATTCCGACCGTTTGCTGGGAGCCGGCGCGTACCTGCGGACCATGCGGCGCATGACGGCCCGCAGCTGCCCGTCGGCGGCCGTGGCGACGATGAGCCGCACATCGGGCAGGGCCTTGAGCGCGGCGTCGATCTCCGCGTCGGTGTGCGCGACAACCGTCTCGACCTGCGCACTTGCGGTGCGCAGCGCGTCACGGCAGGCAAGAATAGGGGTACGCGTGCCGCACGCGCCGTTATCGCAAGCACACGACGTGCCTTCGCCGAGCGCGAGCACCACCACGTCGACCACCGTTGTCAACCTGCCTTTCACGCGGTTGTTAGCCTGGCACTCTGGGCGACCCGTTAAGGCGCCCGACCCTTTGGAGAGGGCAACAGACGATGCCAGCGATCGTGCTCATCGGCGCTCAGTGGGGCGACGAGGGCAAGGGCAAGGTTACCGACATGATTGGCGGCGACGTCGACTACGTCGTGCGCTATTCCGGCGGCAACAACGCGGGTCACACCGTGGTGACGCCGGATGGGCAGAAATTCGCCCTGCACCTCATGCCGTCGGGGGCGCTGTGGCCCAATGCGGCCATCGTCATCGGCAACGGGGTCGTGATCGACCCGAAGGTGCTGCTGGTCGAGATCGACGGTCTCGCGGAGCGCGGCGTCGACGTGTCCCGCCTGATGATATCGGGTGACGCACACCTCATCATGCCACATCACCGGGCCCTGGACCGGGTCGTGGAGCGCTACCTCGGCTCGTCCCGGATCGGCACCACCGGCCGCGGCATCGGCCCCGCATATGGCGACAAGGTGGCCCGGATGGGCATCCGGGTCCAGGACCTGCTCGACCCGGGCATCCTGCGCAAGAAGCTCGAGATCGTGCTGCGCGAGCGCAACCAGGTTCTCTTCAAGGTGTACAACCGCAAGGAGATCGACGTCGACGCGGTGGTCGAGGAGTACCTCACCTACGCGGAGCGGCTCCGCCCGTACATCACCGACACCCGCCAGGTGCTCTGGAAGGGCCTGGAGGAGGGCCGCACGGTCCTGCTCGAGGGCGCCCAGGCGACCATGCTCGACATGGACCACGGCACGTATCCGTTCGTGACGTCGTCCAACCCGACCGCGGGCGGCGCCTGTGTCGGCGCGGGCGTGCCGCCGACCGCGATCACCCGGGTCATCGGCGTGACCAAGGCCTACACCACCCGGGTCGGCTCGGGGCCGTTCCCGACCGAGCTGTTCGACGACTTCGGCGTGCACCTGCGCAAGATCGGCCGGGAGTACGGCACGACGACCGGGCGCGAGCGGCGCACCGGCTGGTACGACGCGGTCGTCGCCCGGTACGCGACCCGCCTCAACGGCATCACCGACCTGGTCGTCACGAAGCTCGACGTGCTCTCCGGCCTGGAGACGGTGCCGCTCTGCGTCGCGTACGAGGTGGACGGCAAGCGCACCGACGAGATGCCGATGACGCAGACCGAGTTCCACCACGCGACCCCGGTCTACGAGGAGCTCCCCGGCTGGTGGGAGGACATCTCGAAGGCCCGCGAGTTCTCGGACCTGCCGGTCAACGCGCAGCGCTACATCGAGCGGATCGAGGAGCTCGCCGGCACCCGCGTGTCGATCGTCGGGGTAGGCCCCGGGCGTGAAGAGAACGTGGTGCGGCACAGCCTCATCTAGCAGGGCAGTACGATCTGTCGTCGTGCGCGTACTCCTGCTCGGCTCCGGCGGTCGTGAACACGCGATCGCCGCGGCCCTGGCCGCCGACCCGGCCGTGACCGACCTCATCTGCGCCCCGGGCAACCCGGGCACGGCCGCGATTGCGGTCAACGCCGAGGTCGACCCGCTCGACCCGGACGCGGTGGCCGGCCTCGCCGTGCAGCGCGCCGTCGACCTGGTCGTGGTCGGCCCGGAGGCGCCGCTGGTGGCGGGGGTCGCCGACGCGGTCCGTGCCAAGGGCATCGCCTGCTTCGGCCCGTCGAAGGCGGCGGCGCAGCTGGAGGGCTCGAAGGCGTTCGCGAAGGACGTGATGCGGGCGGCGGGCGTGCCCACCGCCCGCTCGTTCGTCTGCACCTCCGCCGGCGAGCTGGCGGCCGCGCTGGACACGTTCGGCCCGCCCTACGTGGTGAAGGACGACGGCCTGGCCGCCGGCAAGGGCGTCGTCGTCACCGGCAGCCGCGACGAGGCCCTCGCGCACGGCGCCGCCTGCGAGCGGGTCGTCGTCGAGGAGTACCTCGCCGGGCCCGAGGTGTCGCTGTTCGTCGTCACCGACGGCACCGCGGCCGTGCCGCTGCAGCCGGCCCAGGACTTCAAGCGCATCGGCGACGGCGACACCGGCCCCAACACCGGCGGCATGGGCGCCTACTCGCCGCTGCCCTGGGCCCCGGCGGGCCTGGTCGAGGAGGTCATGGCGAGCATCGTGCAGCCGACCCTCGCCGAGATGCGGCACCGCGGCACGCCGTTCTCCGGTGTGCTCTACGTCGGCTTGGCGCTGACCGCCCAGGGGCCGAAGGTCATCGAGTACAACTGCCGCTTCGGCGACCCGGAGACCCAGGTCGTCCTCGCCCGGCTGGAGACGCCGCTGGCCGGGGTCCTGCACGCCGCCGCGGTCGGTCAGCTGGCCGAGGACCCGCCGCTGGCGTGGCGGCCAGGCTCGGCCGTGTGCGTGGTCATGGCCAGCGCCGGCTACCCGGAGTCGGCCCGCAAGGGCGACGTCATCACCGGCGCCGACGGCGTCCCCGGCGTCATCCACGCGGGCACGGCCCGCCGCGCCGACGGCGCCCTCGTCACCGCCGGCGGCCGGGTGCTGACCTGCACCGCGACCGGCGACACCCTGGCCGAGGCCCGCGCGACCGCCTACCGTCTCGTCGACGGCGTCACCTTCGACGGCGCGCAGCACCGCAGCGACATCGCGCTCGCCGCGGAAAAGGGCACTATCACGATCCCGTAGGCAACCCTGCGTGCGCCAGCCTCCGTTCTCCTGGTGAACCCGAATGGGGAGGGAGCACGGATGCCCACCGAGCAGGCATACCGCGAATACGTCGCGGGCAACCTGGACCGCCTGCGGCGTACCGCCTATCTGCTATGCGGCGACTGGCACCTGGCCGATGACCTCACGTCCACCGTGCTGGTGAAGCTGCTGCGGCACTGGAAACGCGCGTCGCAGATGAACCATCTCGACGCGTACGCGCGGCGCATGCTCATGTCCGCGTGGCTCGACGAGCGCCGCCGGCCGTGGCGGCGCGAGTCGTCCACCGACCGCCTGCCGGACCGGCCGGCGAGCGGCAAGGACAGCGACCAGCGGCTCGACGTGCTCGCCCTCCTCGCCGGACTGCCTCCGCGCCGCCGGGCCGTGCTGGTCCTGCGGTACTTCTGCGACCTGTCCGTCGAGGAGACCGCGCAGGCGCTCGGCTGCAGCGAGGGCACTGTCAAGAGCCAGGCCGCCCGCGCGCTGGAGTCGCTGCGGGCCGGCCTCCAGGAGGGAGAACCGCTGTGGACCTGACCTATGCCATGCGCGCCGCCACGCAGGACCCGCCGGTCACGAGCATCGACGTCGACCAGCTCATCGCCGGCGAGCGCCGCCGCTCCCGCCGCCTGCGGGCCGCGGCCGGGGCCCTGACGGTCGCGGTCCTCGCCACGGGGGTCGCGCTGCCTTGGTACCTGTCGCAACAGCCGACGGATCACAGCCCCGGGCTCGCCCCGCCGTCGGTGGCAGCCGGCGCGACCCGTTCGCCGGCGGCGTGCGTCGTGCCATCGCCCACGGTGACCGCGCTGTCCGGCAACGCCGGCAAGGAGCCCGAGCTACGACCGCTGGTGCCCGTCACCGAGCCCTGCGGTAGCGCGATCGCCCGCCTCAGCGACGAGCTCACCGCGCTGCTGCCGCGCCTCGTGCCGGGCGCCATGTTCACCAACGCCCGGGACGGCAGTCCGCTGCCCGCCCTCGTGCAGAAGGAAGGGGGCCCGCAGGTCGGGTACACCGCCGGGTTCAACCTCCAGGGCGGGGTGATGTCGGTGCGGGTCGAGGCCACCACGGAGACCCCCGAGCAGTTCCGGGTGTTCGCCCAGGAGCAGTGCGCGCAGCCCGGAGGCCATTGCCGGTCGGCCGCGCTCGGCGGCGCCGAGCTGCTGATCCGCAGCGACGTCACGGGCGGCTACGGCATCGACGTATGGGCGGTGCGCCCTGATGGCACCCTGCTGCTGGCCCTGACCCGTGCGACGCCGCCCGGCGGGCCGACCCCGCTCACCGAGCAGCAGCTCATCGACCTGGTCATGACGCCGGCGTTGACGCTATACCCCTGACCGCCGACGCTGTCAGTCGCCGAGAAGACGTCGGCGCACGACCTTGCCGGTGGCGTTGCGCGGCAGCGCGGCGACGAAGTACACGTCCCGGGGCACGGAGAACCGGGCCAGCCGGTGCCGGACGTACTCGCGGACCGCGTCGGGGTCGACGTACTCGCCGTCGTGCAGGGCGATCCACGCCGCCAGCCGCTGCCCCCACTCCTCGTCCGGCACCCCGGCCACCGCGACCTCACGCACCTGCGGTAGCTCGGCGATCACGTCCTCGACGGAGGCCGGGTACACGTTCTCGCCGCCGGAGATGACCATGTCGTCCTCCCGGCCGTCGACGAACAGCAGGCCGTCGGCGGACAGGTGGCCGAGGTCGCCGGTGCCCAGCAGGTCGCCGTGCGACTCGCGGCCGGTGCCGTTGGTGTAGCCCTCGAAGAGCATGTCGTTGCCGACGAAGATCCGGCCGATGACGCCGTTCGGCAGCTCGGTGCCGTTGTCGGACAGGATCGCGACCCGGGTGCCGTGCGGCGGGCGGCCCGCGGTCCCGGGCGCGGCCCGCAGCTCGTCCGGGGTCGCGATCGACGCCCAGGACGCCTCGGTGGAGCCGTACAGGTTGTACAGCACCGGCCCGTACACCTCCATGAACCGCGACGCGAGAGGGCCGGTGAGCGCCGAGCCGGACGTCGCCACGACCCGCAGCGTCGGCATCGGCGCGGGCGCCTCCAGCAGCCGTTGCAGCATCACCGGCACGGCGAACAGCGAGGTGCAGCCGGTGGCGCGGACGGCGTCCACCGTCGACTGGGGGCTGAATCGGCGGGCGACGACGATCGTGCCCCGCAGCGCCAGGCACAGCTGCAGGGCGGCGAGGCCCCACGTGTGGAACAGGGGCGCGGCGACGAACATGCGCTCGCCGGCGTACAGCGGGATCCGCGACACGACGGAGGCGAGCGGCCCCAGGCTCGACGGGTTGCGCCGCCGCGCGCCCTTGGGGGCGCCGGTCGTGCCGGACGTGAGCACGACCACCGACCCGGCGTCGGCCGGTGGTCGCAGCTCCGCCGACGGGGCCCGGTGGATCAGCCCGCCGGTCTTCGACATCGCCAGCCGCGGCAGGTTCGGCGGCACCGCGGCGAGCAGGCCGAGCAGGTCGTCGTCGTGCACCAGCAGGGTCAGCGACTGGTCGTGGGCGACCGCCTCGAGCTGCGTGTTGCCCAGGCCGGTGTTGACGAGCACGGCCTGGGCGCCGAGGGCGATCAGCGCGAGCATGGCCTCGACCATGCCTGCGGAGTTGTTGCACAGCAGGCCGACCCGGTCGCCGGCGCGGACCCCGTGCTCGGCCCGCAGGGCGTTGGCGAGGCGGCGGACCCGCAGGTCGAGCTGGGCGTAGGTGAGTTGGCGGTCCTCATCGATCACGGCCACCCGGTCGGGGTCGCGGGCGGCCGTGGAGCGCATCTCGCCGTAGAGGCCGAAGCCCCAGCGGCGCAGCGCGTTGAGTTGGCGGACGATCCGCGCGGGGCTGCCGGGGTTGAGCAGTTTCCGGCTTGCCATCGTGCGCAGGATGAAGGGCGTGTCCATGGCTCCTTCAAAACGGCACCGGCCCCTCGGCGGGGGGCCGGTGCCGTCGGTCAGCGGATGTAGGTGCCGGAGATTGCGCGGGAGACGACGAGGCGCTGGATCTCGCTGGTGCCCTCGAAGATCGTGTAGATCTTGGCGTCGCGGTACCACCGCTCGACGGGGTGTTCGCGCAGGTAGCCGGCGCCGCCCAGGATCTGCACGGCCTTCTCGGTCACCGCGACGGCGACCTCGCCGGCCTTGAGCTTGCTCATGGAGCCCTCGCCGGCCTCGAACGGGCGGTTGTTGCGCCCCATCCAGGCGGCCCGCCACACCAGCAGGCGCGCGGCGTCGATCTCCATGCGCATGTCGGCCAGCGCGAACGCGATGGCCTGGTTCTCGATGATCGGCCGGCCGAACTGCACCCGGCCCTTCGCGTAGTCCAGCGCGTACTCGTACGCGGCGCGGGCCACGCCGAGCGCCTGGGCCCCGACCGCCGGCCGGGACAGCTCGAACGTGCGCATCGCGGCCTGCCCCTGCGCCCGGCGTCCCTCGCGGGCCCGGGCCAGCCGCGCGTCGAGGGCCTCCTTGCCGCCGAGCAGGCACCGGCCGGGCACCCGCACGTCGTCGAGGAACACGTCGGCGGTGTGGGAGGCGCGCAGACCGAGCTTCTTGAGCTTCTTGCTGCCGTTGAGTCCAGGTGTACCGGGTGGCACGACGAACGCCGCCTGGCCGCGCGAGCCCAGTTCCGGCTCGACGCTGGCGGTCACCACGTGCACGTTGGCGATGCCGCCGTTGGTCGCGTACGCCTTCTGCCCGCTGATGACCCACTCGTCGGTGGCCTCGTCGTACCGGGCGCGGGTCTTCATCGACCCGACGTCGGAGCCGGCCTCGGGCTCGGTGGTGCAGAACGCAGCGACCTTGGGGTCGGCGGCGTCGCCGAAGCACTGCGGGACCCATTCGAGCATCTGGTCGGGCGTGCCGGAGGCGTAGATCGCGGCGACCGCGAGGCTGGTGCCGAAGATCGCCATGCCGATGCCGGCGTCGCCCCAGAACAGCTCCTCGCTGGACAGGCACAGCGACAGGCCGGTCGGGTCGCCCCAGGTGTTGGCGAGGAACTCGAACCCGTAGAGGCCGATCTTCGCCGCCTCCTGGATCACCGGCCAGGGGGTCTCCTCGCGGGCGTCCCATTCCGCGGCGGCCGGGCGCACGACGTCGGCGGCGAAGCCGTGCACCCAGTCGCGGAGGTCCCGCTGTTCCTCGTTCAGATCGAGCGAGAACTCGGGCATGGCGCGTTACGCCTTCGGGATGTCGAACAGGTTCGCGATGTTGGCGGCCAGGCCCAGGTCGCCCTTGGCCTTGAGCTTGCCGGTCATGAACATCATCATGGGGTTGCCGGCGCCGGAGACGACCTTGAGGAAGTCGACCGGGCCGACGGTGATCGCGAGCTTCGGCTCCTGGTCGGGGCTCGGCGAGAGCACGCAGGTGCCGTTGGCGATGACCAGCTCATAGGTGTCGGCGCCGCCGTCGGGCGCGCCGGTGATCGTCCAGTGGATGATCGCGTTGGTGGAGCCGGCGCGGTCGGCGCGGAACAGCTCCGGGAAGCGGGAGAAGATCGTGTCCAGGATCGCCTTGCGCTGCGGGCCCGCCATGAGCTCGCCGAGCTGCGCGTCGGACGCGCCCTTCACGAGCTGCGCGAACTGCTTCGGGTCGACGTTGTTGAAGTCGCCCAGTGCGTCGAGGTCGGCCATGTCGGTGTGCCCTTCGTGGTCATGGAAATAAGCTACTGATGCGTAACCTTACGCACGAGTAGGTAAGGTGACAAGGTGCTGAAACGACTTCCGCGGGTCGTGCGCGAGCAGCAGATGCTCGACGCCGCCGTACACGTCTTCTCCAAGCGTGGCTTCCACGCCGCGTCGATGGACGAGATCGCGGAAGTCGCCGGCATCTCCAAGCCGATGGTCTACGCGTATCTCGGCACGAAGGACGAGTTGTTCATCGCGTGCCTGCACCGGGAGGCCACCAGGCTCATGGAGGCGGTGGCGGCCGGGGTGCGGCCCGCCGCCAGGCCCGACGAGCAGCTGTGGCACGGCCTGCGGGCGTTCTTCACCTTCGTCGGCGCGCACCGCGACGGCTGGCGGGTCCTCTACCGGCAGGCCCGCAGCGAGCCGCACTTCGCCGGCGAGCTCGCCGGCATGCGGGCCAGGATCGTCGAGGTCGTCGCCGGGCTGCTGGAGAGCGCCGCCACCGCGGCGGAGGTGCCCGGCCGCCCCGGCGACTTCACCGCGATGGCCTACGCCTACGTCGGCGCCGCCGAGTCCCTCGCCGACTGGCTCGCCGACCACGAGGAGGAGGACCCCGACCACACCGCGACGCGGATGATGAACTTCGTCTGGGTCGGGGCCGACTCGCTGCTGCAGGGCCGTGTCTGGCGGGCTTAGCTGCCCCGGTTGAGCTGGTCCACGTATTCGCCGGTCGGCATGAGGCCACCGGTGTGCACCATGGTCAGCACCGCCAACACGACCACGACGGCGGCCAGGACGGCCGACTGGATCATGGTCCGGTGCCGCTGCGGCGCGTAGGCCAGCGCCGTGGCCGCGGCCGCACCGGCGACGAGACCGCCGAGGTGCCCGGTGATCGAGATGCCCGGCACGCTGAACGTGATGATCAGGTTCAGCACGAGCACCGGCACGATCCCGGCGACGCTGCGACCCATCTTGCGCAGCAGGATGATCAGCGCCGAGAACAGCCCGAAGATCGCGCCCGACGCGCCGGCGGTCTGGCTCAGCGGGTTGGCGAACAGATAGGTGGCGACGCTGCCGCCGAACCCGGCCACCAGGTAGAGCGCGGCGAAGCGGGCCCGGCCCAGCATCGCCTCCAGCGGCCGGCCGAGCACCCACAGCGCCCACATGTTCATCAGCAGGTGGAACACGCCGTAGTGCAGAAACATCGAGGTGAAGAGGCGGTAGTACTGGCCGTCGATCAGCCCGCCGGAGACGATCTCCGCCTCGGTCGGGCTCACCGGCCGCGAGTTGTACGTGACCAGCGAGCCCCACTCGTGCAGTGGCGTCCCGCCGCCCAGCAGCCCGCCGAGCCCGCCGCCGGCGATCGACCCGGCGCTGCCGGAGCTGATCACCCCGGCGATGAACACCAGCACGTTGACGACGATCAGCGTGATCGTCACGGCACCGGCGGCGCCTTCACGGCCGCCGCCGAACGCGGTCCGGACAGAACGCTGCGTCCTGGCACCCTCGCGCACGCACTCCGGACACTGGAAGCCGACCGACGCCTCATTCATGCAATTCGGGCAGATCGGCCGGTCGCAGCGGGTGCACCGGACATACGTCTCGCGGTCAGGGTGCCGGTAGCAGCGGGGGACCACGTTCGCCGGCGGCTGAGTCATGCTGACAAGATTAGCCAGCCGTCATTCATGAGACCCGTTCGATGTCCACCCGCTCGATGACGATGTCCTGGCGGGGGCGGTCCATCTGGCCCGTGGGCGTGCCGCCGATCTGCTGCACGACCTTCTTCGAGTCGTCGTCGACGACCTCGCCGAAGATGGTGTGCTTGCCGTTGAGGTGCGGCGTCGGGCCGAGCGTGATGAAGAACTGCGAGCCGTTGGTGCCCTGGCCGAAGCGGATGCCCGCGTTGGCCATGGCCAGCAGGAACGGCCGGTTGAAGTGCAGCTCCGGGTGGATCTCGTCGTTGAAGTTGTAGCCCGGACCGCCGGTGCCGGTGCCCGTCGGGTCACCACCCTGGATCATGAAGCCGTCGATCACGCGGTGGAAGATGACGCCGTTGTAGTACGGGCCCTTGCCCGGCTCGCCCGTGCGCGGGTCGGTGTATTCCTTGCTGCCCTCGGCGAGCTCCACGAAGTTACGAACCGTCTTCGGGGCGTGGTTGGGGAACAGCTCCAGCCGGATGGCGCCGACGTTGGTGTGCAGCGTCGCGAACAGTTGCTCGGCCACCAGTTCTCCCTTTCTTTGGTGACATTCCGTCATCACCGTATCGGACGCTGATTCTGGCGGATCCGGGTGTGCGGGCCGCCGGTTCGCGGCAGGATGACCAGCAGCGGACCGGTTCGGAAAGTCCTGCCTGGGTAAACCCTGCAGGACGAGGTTTCGCGGCCATGGAGGTGGAGCAAGTGTTTGGACGTCGTGAGGTGAAGACGCACCGCCGGCTCATGCAGGAGGAGCTCGGCGAAAGCCTGGGCCACCTGCGGCTGGCCGCGGCGCACGCCGCCGATGGCGCCTCGGGTGCGCTGGCACCCCGTGTCGAGACGGCCCGCAAGGCGGTCAAGCCGGGCCTCGCCAAGGCCGGCGGCACGGCGGGGACGATCGTCGTCATCGCGCGGGACCGTTCGCGCCAGGCGAGCAAGCAGGCCGAGAATATGGGGCGCAAGGGGAAAGCGAAGATGATGAAGAAGGAGAGCCGCAACAGCCGCCGCTGGCCGATGACCCTCGGCGGGCTGCTCATCGCGGGTGCGGCGGTCGGCGCGGCCACCGCCATGATGCGGCGCCGCCGGGCCGACCAGGCCTGGGACGAGTACGGCTCGACCCGCACGACCAGCGACACCGGCTCGATGCTCGAGTCGGCGAAGTCCACGATGGACGCCGGGGTCGACAAGGCCAAGACGATGGGCGAGGCGGCCAAGGACCGCGCCTCGGACCTGATCGGCAGCAAGACCACCAACACCGGCCCCTCGGGCAGCGGCGAGTACGACAAGCACCCGATGCCGCCGGCGGCGTCGAAGAACAGCCGCTCCTGACGCGCGGACGCGCGGACGGGCCCTCCCCAGCCACGGGGGACGGCCCGTCCGCGTTCTGTTCCTGCAGACTTTGTTCTTTGTTCTTGCAGGCTAAAGCCAGCCGGACCGGCGGAACGCGCGGTACAGCAGCGCCGACGCGACCACCATCAGCGTCATGACGCCCGGGTAGCCGAAGACCCACTTCGTCTCCGGCATGAAGTCGAAGTTCATCCCGTACACGCCGGCGACCGAGGTCCACACGGCGGCGATACCGGCCCACGCCGCGATCTTGCGCATGTCGTTGTTCTGGTCGACGCTGACCTGCGCAAGCCGCGCCTGCAGCACCGAGTTGATCACGTCGTCGAGGTACAGGACCTGCTCGACCGTGCGGATCAGGTGGTCGTTGACGTCCCGGAAGTAGCGGCGGATCTCCTCAGGCACCTCGGCGAGCTGGCCGTTGACCAGCCCGCCCAGCGGACGCTGCAGCGGCAGGACGGCCCGCTTGAACTCCATCAGTTCGCGCTTGAGCTGGTACACCCGCTGAATGCGATCGGTGGTGTCCTTGCCCTTGCCGCCCCTGGAAGGGCTGAACACCTGGTCCTCGATGATCGCGACGTCCTCCTCGATGGCCGTGACCACCTCCATCATCACGTCGACGACCGTGTCGGCCACCGCGTAGGCGACCGCCCACGGCCCTCTCGCCAGGACCTCCCGGCGCCGCTCGAGGTCCGTGCGCACCGGCGTCAGCCGGCACGCGTCGCCGTGGCGGACCGTGATGATGAAGTGCTCACCGATGAACATCAGCACGTCGCCGGTCTCCACGACCTCGCTGCTCTCGGTCAGCTCGGCGTGCTCGACGTACCGCGCGGTGCGCATCGTCACGAACGTCATGTCGCCGTACCGCTCGACCTTCGGCCGCTGCGAGGAGTTGACCGCGTCCTCCACCGCCAGCTCGTGCAGCCGGAACGTCTCGGCGATCGCGGCCATCTCCCGCCCGCCCGGCTCCTTCAACCCGACCCACACGAACGCGTTCCGGTGCTTGCGGGCCGCGTTGAGCGCCTCCGCGTAGTGCCACTGGCCGGGCTGGCGGACACCGTCGACGTACAGCGCACAGTCGACGATCGAACTGGTCGTGGACGGCGGCTCGACCGTCGCCGTGCTGGGCGCGGCCGGGCTCAGGATGCGCGACATCGCTCGTACCGGACGGGCCAATGCCCTGGAGAACGAGCCCGCGAGTTGCTCGTCGGTCATCGCGACCTCCCGCCGTGTCGTAGCTGGGGCAAAAAAGTAGGCACCGGGTGAGTCGACCGCAGGTGGGGGGTGGGGGCGCGGTCGACCCACCCGGTGCCGTTGGGGGGCGGGGGGTGATGTCTGCAGCGCGATTCAGCAAAGCGCGCCGGGCTGGATTTTGGGCCATCCGGAGCCGACTGCGGAACCCACCCCACCATCACGGTTTGGTGTCGCTTTTGCCGAAGCCCTTCCGGACCGCGTGCTTCAGCGCCTTCGGACCGTCTGCCGCAGCGCTTCGGGCCGTCTGCTTCAGCGATTGCAGACCGCTCGCTTCAGCGCTTCGGGCCGCCTGCTTCAGCCTTTGCGGACGGCTTCGATCGCGGCGGCGAGGCGGGACACGCCCTCGTCGACCTGGTCCGTCAGTACCGCCGAAAACGCCAGCCGCACCGAATGCTTCCCGCCTTCCAGCAGGAAGTCGCTGCCCTTGACCACGGCGACACCGAAGTCCCGCGCCGCCACCTTCTCCAGCTCGGTCGTGTCGACGTCCTCCGGCAGCTCCACCCACAGGAAGTAGCCGCCGTCGGGCTCCACGAACGTCGCGTCGGGCACGTGCTTGCGCAGCCCGTCCGCGAGCAGCCGGGCCCGCTCACCCAACGTCGCCGACACCTTCGCGATCGACCGCTCGATGTCGCCGTTCACGCAGAACTGGTGGGTGATCGCCTCGGCGACCATGCTCGGCGAGATGTACAGGTTGGTCGCCCGCTTCGCGATCGCCGCGATCGTGTCCTGCGGCCCGACCAGGTAACCGACCCGCAGCCCGGGTGCGATCGTCTTGGTGAACGAGCTCGCGTGCACGACCACCCCGGCCGTGTCCTGCGACAGCATCGTCGGCAGCTTCTCGCCCCGCCAGCGGATGTCCGCGTACGGGTCGTCCTCGAAGATCGTGAACCCGAACTCCTCGGCCAGCTGCACCAGTGCCTGCCTGCGCGCCTGCGACAGGGTGACACCGGCGGGGTTCTGGAAGTTGGGGATGATGTGCGCCAGCGTCGGGCGCACCCCCGACTCCAGCAGGCGGCGCAGCTCATCGATGTCGATGCCCTCGGCGTCGACCGTCACCTGGTGCACCTCGGCACCGAGGTTGCGCAGGTTGAGCAGGGTCCGGTCGTAGGTGGGCTTCTCCACCACCACCGCGTCACCCGGCTTCACCACGTGTTCGAAGAGCAACGCGTCGGCCTGCAGCGAGCCGTTGGTCACGATGACCTGGTCCGCGTCGACGCCGTGCTTGGCCGCGATCCACGAGCGCAGCGGAAGGTAGCCGACCGACGTGCCATACGCCGTGATGCCAGCCGGGTCGGCCTCGAAGGCCCGCACCGCAGCGGCCTTCAGCCCGTCGACGTCGATGATGTCCAGACTGGGTGCGCCACGGGCGAAAGAGATGAGCTGCATGGCGCCAGCCTACGAGAGCCGTGTCGCTCGGCTCAGCCGAGTTCCACCCGCTCCACCAGGTGGAAAAGGAAAATGTCATACCCTGGTGGCAGCATGCCGGGTATGACGATGCCGGTGATGACAGCGCAGCGCGTGCAGGGTCGGGCGGCCGACGAGTCCCTGGTCACGCCCCCGACGCCGGCCATTTCCCACCGCCGTGCCAGCCACCGCCTCGAGACGGTCCTGCGCAAGGCGTGCCCCTCGCAGTTCACCGTCCTGGCCGTCGGCCTCGGCGTCGACTGTGGCGATGGTCGCACCTATGTCCCCGACCTGATCGTGACCGGGACCGAGGCGATCGCCGGCTCCCTCGACGAGTCGCCCGACGACGACGGCGACGCGGTCCCCGCCGCCGACGTCCTGGCCGTCATCGAGGTCATGTCCCTGAGCAACCCACTGCCCGGCCTGGTCCTGCGCCGCCACGACTACGCCGCCGCGGGCATCCCGCAGTTCTGGATCTTCGACTCCCGCAGCCACACCCTGACGGTGCACACCGACCCGGCGGCCGGCCCGCACGCCGATGGCTACCTGACCACGGCGACAGTGCCCGCCGGCGCCACGTTCGCCACCGACCTGCCGTTTCCCGTGACCATCTCGCCCGGGCAGATCCGCTAACGCCGCCCGGCGTCGCGGCCTTCACCCTGTCGCGGGGGGGGGGGGGGGCGGCCGGGGG